>JBBQXR010000351.1:0-3806 GCA_038209455.1 Acidimicrobiia bacterium | reverse complement strand
GGGGCGTTGACCTCGACGACCACCCCGGTGGTCCGACCGCCGCCGGTCCCCACGATGCCGACGGGCCCGATGGTGTCGAACGCCGCGACCGCGCCGACGAGGGCTGCGGCCGCCGCGGTGTCGCCGAGGGACGCGTAGACGTCGGTGGACGCGACGGTCGTCGCGCCCACGGCCTTGGCGATCACCGATCCGAGGCGACCGTCGGGGTCGGGGATGGACCAGGCCCGAACATCGAGGGCGGCGAGGTGGTTGGCAACCTCGCGGACGTACGGGAGGAACATCTCTTCTCGGAAGAGGCGCGGGTCGTAGAGGTCACGGGTGTGCGCCTCGCCGTCGCCGCGGTAGCGGTCGAGGAGCGGGTGACTGCGGGTGACCCGGGCGGTGATGACCGCAGGCCCTTCGTTCACGGTGAGCACGACCGCCGCCGCTCCGGCGCCGCAGCGGGCTTCGAACGCGGTCCCGAGTCCCGGGACCAACGCGTCGGAGACGACGGCGATCGCGACGCGCACCGAGCCGGCTGCGATCGCGTCGGCGGCACCGAGGAGCGCCTCGATTCCTGAGTGGGGTGAGCCACTCATCAGGGCACCGGTCGCGTGGGGGCTCAGCCCGAGGGATGCACTGAGCACGGCGTGGCTCGGGCCCTCGGCGAAGGGGGGACGGGTGCATCCCCACCACAAGCCGTCGACCGTGCCCGGGTCGAAGCCGCCCGCAGTCAGGGCCCGCTCGGCCGCGGTCGCGGCGAGGGTCAGAGTGTCTTCGTCGGGTGCGCACACCGCGCTGACCGCCCGACCTCCCTTTCGTCCCCAGGCCGCGCCCACATCGGTCGCGCTGACGCGCAACGTGGGCGCCGCGGCACCAACTGCACTGATGGACACGGAGGCGCTCATAAGGGCGGGAACTCTACCGTCGCCCGGGAATCGGTGATCCGGGTCGGGCCGCCGTGGGGGCTGAAGTAACGTCCTCGGTTCTGGTGGCGTAGCCGAGTGGTTTCAGGCAAGGGTCTGCAAAACCCTGGACGTGGGTTCGATTCCCACCGCCACCTCCATTGTTCGACCCGCTGGTCCCCGTCTGGGTGCGGCCTGAGACCTGCGACCCGCTGGCGCTGGGCGTCCGCGAGACTGTCGGGCTCTCGAGAGGGGTCCAGTGGGTCGGAAACAAATGACACGCGCCATCGCAGCAGGGGTGGGCGCGCTGTTGAGCATGGTCATGGCATCGCCCGCCGGCGCCGCGACGGCCGAGCCGGATTCGACGGCGGTTCGTGCGATTGCCGACTGTCTCACCACCCGGCGTTCGGCGCCCGCCCCCATCGGTTGGCAGCAGTCGCGCTTCACGAACGACATCCCAGCCGACACCGCCGTCGACGCTCAGAGCGCGTTGTGGCTCCAGGTCGACAACTGGCCCGTGTCCTTCACCGGGGGCGCCAACGCCTGTTGGTACGGCGGGCGCATCATCGGGACCTTCCCCCAGACGACCCGGTGGGACCAGTACCACCACACGGGCGGCGTCAACTTCCAGAGCGACCGGTTCACGTTGCTCGGTCTGCGCGTCCACAACTACGGCGACGGCATCCGGGTGCGCAACGGCGCCCGCGACTTCACCATCAGCGGCGCCCACCTTTCGTTCATCCACGACGACTGCGTCGAGAACGACCAGCTGTACACGGGCGTCGTGGAGGACAGCCTGCTCGACGGGTGTTACGTGGCGTTCTCGGCCCGTCCGACGTCCGGTGACAACGTCGACGGCCACACGAACACCTACACGATCCGCAACAACGTGGTCCGGTTGCAGGCGATGCCGACCGTCTACAAGGGCAAGGCCCCTGGCCACGGTGGCTTCTTCAAGTGGGCCGACAAGGGACCGAAGGTGTCACCGAAGCTCGTCGTGCGCGACAACGTGTTCCGCGTCGATTCGAAGCCGAACCACCAGACGCTCGGCGTGCCTGCCGGTTACGACGTGACGTGTTCGAACAACGTCGTCGTGTGGCTCGGGAAGGGCAAGTACCCCGACCGTCTCCCGAAGTGCTTCACGGTGACGAAGGACCGGAAGGTGTGGGACCGTGCAGTCGCTGCGTGGCACGCCGCCCATCCGATGAACCCGTAGTCGAGGCGGCGGCGACCGAAGGTGCTGCTGGCTCGGGTGCGACGAACGCGAACCCACGGACCCAGTGGGTCGATCAGTTGCGCGGCACCTGGATCCACGGGAGTTCCTTGTCGGTACGCGGCTCGCCGGGCAGGCCGAGGATGCGCTCACCGAGGATGTTGCGCAGGATCTCCGACGTCCCACCCTCGATCGAGTTCGCACGCGCCCGCAGGAACATCTTGCGCACGTCGAGACCGCCGGTGAGGTTGGCCGACTCGGGGCGCACGAAGTCGTAGTGGTCGATCAACACTCCTTCGGGGCCGAGCAGGTTGATGGCCTCCGAGTAGATGCGCTTGTTGACCTCGGCGAACGCGAGCTTGCTCACCGAACCCTCGGGCCCGGCGAGTCCTGCCTTGCGGTTCTGGCCGGCGCGGATGTTGGTGAGCCGCAGCACCTCGGCTTCCACCCACAACTTCATCACCGCGTCGCGCGAAACGCGATCGGCGCGATCCGCGTCCGAGAGTTCGCGCCATACGCGCATCAACTCACCGATCGGTCCCGATTCGCGTGCGGCGACGGATCCACCGATGGTCACCCGCTCGTTCATCAGCGTGGTCATCGAGACCCGCCAACCATCGCCGACGTCGCCGACGCGATCGGTGTCCGGGACCCGCACGTCGGTCAGGTAGACCTCGTTGAACTCGGCCTCGCCGGTGATCTGGCGGAGCGGCCGCACCTCGACGCCCGGCGCGTGCATGTCGAGGGCGAAGTACGTGAGGCCGCGGTGCTTCGGCACGTCGGGATCGCTGCGGGTCACCAACATGCCGCGGTCGGCCATGTGGGCGAGTGTGTTCCAGACCTTCTGACCGTTGACGACCCACTCGTCGCCGTCACGCACGGCGCGGGTGGCGAGCGACGCGAGGTCACTCCCGGCACCCGGCTCGCTGAAGAGCTGACACCAGATCTCCTCGCCGGTGAACAGCGGGCGGAGCAGCCGAGCCTTGGTGTCGGGGTGCGCGTGGGCGACGATCGTCGGGGCCGCGAGGAACAGTCCGAAACCGTTCCATCCCACCTCGGAGTACTTCACTCCCGCGTCGCGCAGTTTCTCCTCGACGACTCGCTGGAGCTTGGCGTCGACCCCGAGGCCACCGAAGCCGACGGGAAAGTGCGTCCACCCGAGTCCGAGGTCGTACTGCGCGCCGCGGAATGTGATTCGGTCCGCGGGGTCGTGGTCGGCGAGCAGCTGGTCGGTGAGCGCGACGATGCGATCGTGATCGGTCATGGGCCGGAGGATACGCCGAGCGCTCTCGGCGCGAATGGTCCCGAGTTCGACCACTGAGCGTCGGTACGCTCGATCCGGTGATTTCCGAGGACGCGGCGCGTCGACCTCTGACCCGCCGTGAGCGGATGGCCGTCAAGCGTCGACGTCGACGGCAACGTCGGGTGTTCGCGTTCGGTGGTCTGTTCCTCGTCCTCGCGGCCGCGTTCGGGGCGCTGCAACTCCGCCAGGACGGACCCACGGGAAGCGCGGCCGAGCCGTCGACCGAGTCACGCTCGACGACCACCACATCGACGCCGACGGGGACGCTGCCACCGCTCAAGGCACCGCTCGATCAGACGATCTTCGACGAGAACAAGAAGCCCGGCACGAGCAACTGGCGGGTCACCAAGGGTGGTGCCGCCCACGACATCGAGGGGTACCTCAACGTCACCAGCGCGCAGCGGGG
>JBBQXR010000350.1:0-3811 GCA_038209455.1 Acidimicrobiia bacterium | reverse complement strand
CTTGACGCGCGATACGAACCGTCATGGGCACCCCTCTAACTCTTGAACAGGAACTCGACGTCGTCGCCGAGCAGGTCCTCGACCTCTTCGGCGAGCGGACGGTTACGACGCAAGCCGGGATCGTCGTCGAGGATCTCCTCGGCCGCGGTCCGGGCGAACACCACGTACTTCTCGTCGCGCGGTAACCGGCCGAGCTTGAGGTCGCCGAGGCCGGCCTGCCGTTCACCAAAGACCTGACCCGAGCCGCGGATCTCGAGGTCACGCTCGGCGAGGAGGAAGCCGTCGGTCGATTCCTCCATCGCCTCCATGCGGGCCTCGCCGTCGGGCGTCGACGGATCTGCGAAGAGGAAGCACCACGCCTGATTCCCACCGCGCCCGACGCGGCCGCGCAGCTGGTGGAGCTGCGAGAGTCCGAACCGGTCGGCGTCCTCCACGATCATCACCGTGGCGTTCGGGACGTCGACACCCACCTCGATCACGGTCGTGGCCACCAGCACCTGGGTCTCGCCGGCACGGAACGCGTTCATCGCCGCTTCCTTCTCGGCCGACTTCATCTGACCGTGCAGCAGACCGAGCCGGTAGCCGTACAGCTCGCCGCCCTGAAGCTCCTCGAACTCCTCGGTTGCCGCCTTGGCCTCGATCTTGGGTGACCCCTCCACCAGCGGGCACACCACGAAAGCCTGATGCCCGGCGGCGATCTCCTCGCGGAGCCGGTCGTAGGCCGCCTTCCGTTCGGTCGGGCCGGGACCCACCACCTCGGTGAGCACCGGCGTGCGTCCGGGCGGCATCTGGCGCAACTCGGTGCGGTCGAGGTCGCCGTAGACGAGCATCGCCGCGGTGCGCGGGATCGGCGTGGCGGTCATCACCAACACGTCGGGCGAATCGCCGAGGCCGCGGAGCAAGGAACGCTGCTCCACCCCGAAGCGGTGTTGTTCGTCGATCACCGCGAGGCCGAGCTTGGTGAACGGCGCGTCGCCGTAGAGGAGCGCGTGCGTGCCGACGACGATGTCGATCTCGCCGTTGCCGAGCCCGGCCGCGATCTTGCGGCGATCCGCAGCACCGACCTTGTTGGTGAGGAGCGCAACCGTCACCGGTCGCTCCGCGAGCAGCGTGCCCTCGCTCGGCACGACGAGCGTCGAGAGCGTCGCGGTCGCCACGGCGTGGAGTTGCTCCGCGAGCACCTCGGTCGGCGCCATCAGCGCGCCCTGGTACCCGCCCTGCACCGCCATCAACAGTGCAGTGATCGCCACCAGCGTCTTGCCCGATCCGACCTCACCCTGGAGGAGTCGGTGCATCGGGACCGGTCGGGCCATGTCGGCGCGGATGGCGGCGATCGCGGCGCTCTGGTCGCCGGTCAGCGAGAAGGGCAGCGCACCGAGGAACCGGTCGACGAGTTCACCGTCGACGGTGTGTGCGATCCCCGACTCCTCCGCCTCGATCGCACGCTTGCGGGCAACCAGTCCCACCTGCATCCGGAGGAACTCGTCGAACCGGAGCCGCCGCTGCGAGCGCTGGGCGTCCCGCATCGAGGCCGGCGCGTGCACGTCGCGGTATGCCGTGGTGCGGTCGACGAGCTTCATCTCGGTGAGCACCGGTTGCGGGATCGTCTCGGCCATGGCGCCCACCCAGTCGAGTACGAGCGCGACGACGGGTTGGATCTCCCAACTCGACACGTCGGCCTTGCCCGACTGGGGATAGATCGGCATCACGACCCCGGTCTTCGTGTCCCCTGCCTTGCCGAGGATGTCGACGACCGGATTCGTCATCTGCCGCTTCCCCCGGTACACGTCGAGCTTGCCGTAGAGCGCGACCTCGGTCCCCGTCGGCAACTGCTTTTCGCGCCACGGTTGGTTGAAGAAGACGAGGTTCAACAACCCGCTCGCATCCTCGACGACCGCCTCGACCATCTTCTTGCGGTTGCGGGTGACGCGGCTCGAAATGCGTTGCACCTCGGCGACGATGGTGGCCTCGGCACCGACTTCGAGTTCGGCGATCTCGGACTGGCGGGTGCGGTCGTGGTACCGGCGCGGATAGTGGCCGATGAGATCGAGCACCGATTCGATCGCGGGCTTCATCGCCGCGAGCTTGTCGAGCATCCGAGCGGAGATCCCCGGCACCTCGGTGAGCGAGGTCTGCCCGAGCGCGCGCAGGGTGCGACCGTCAGCCGACGACGTGATTACTCCACCCCGATCAGGTACGGGTACAGCGGCTGACCGCCGTCGTGCACTTCGACCTCGACGCCCGGGTGGCGGAGACCGAGGTGCTCACGAAGCCGGTTGGTCTCGGCGTGGCGCGCGTCACTGCCGACGAGCACGGTCACGATCTCGGAGTCGTCGTCGATGAGCGCATCGATCAACGCGAACGCGGCTTCGGCGGCCGAGGTGGTCGCCACGCAGATGCCGTCGCGGTTGATCGCGATCCAGTCACCCTTCCGGATCGGACCGCACTCGGCCACTGTGTCGCGTACCGACTGGGTGACCTCGCCGGCGTTGGTCCGCGCGACCGCCTCCGCGAGCGCGTTCACGTTGGTCTGGAGATCGGCATCCGGGTCGTACCCGACGAGCGCGCCCAAGGCCTCGACCATCGAATGCGTGGGAACCACTGCGACCGACTTCTCGGTGAGTGCGTCCACCTGCCGGGCCACCGGAACGATGTTCTTGTTGTTCGGCAGGATGATCACCGAGTCGGATGGGCAGCGTTCCACCGCTTCGAGGATCTGCGCGGTCGACGGGTTCATCGACTGACCACCGGCCACGATCTCCTGCACCCCGAGACTCGCGAGCAGTCGGCGGACACCGTCGCCGACCGCGATCGCGACGACCGCGGTCTCGACCATGTCCTCGGGTGCGTGCACGATCACTGCCGGCTCGGCTTCGGTGACCCACTGTTCTTCCTCGACCTGCTCGATGAGGTCGGTCACCCGGATCGCGTGCGGCTTGCCCGCTTCGATCCCGGCTTCGATGGCACCGCCGATGTCGTCGGTGTGCACGTGACAGTTCCAGAGTCCGTCGCCGCCGACGACGACGATCGAGTCTCCGAGCGCGGCCCACGCCGATTTGAACGCCGGGATGGTGGCGTCGGGCGCGTCGAGGAAATACATGACCTCGTACCGCAGCGCAGAGATGTCGCTGTGCGCGGCGTGCGACTCGACGATGAGCGGAGCGGCGCGCTCGTCCGGCAGCGGGAGCGTGCGCCCGTCGACCACTTCGAGGAACGCGTCGAGCAGGAGCGTGAACCCCTTGCCGCCGGCGTCGACCACGCCGGCGTCACGGAGCGCGGGCAGCATCTCCGGCGTCTGGGCCACTGCTTGTTGCGCCGCGGCCGCGGCTTCGTCGAGGACATCGACGAGCGAGACGGTGCCCTTGGCGCTCGCGCCCTCCGCGGCTTCGGCCGACCAGCGGATCACCGTGAGGATCGTGCCCTCGACCGGGCGCATCACGGCCTGGTACGCGGCGTCCGATGCGGTGCGGAGCGCGGCGACGATCTCGGCCGGGCCGGCGGTGTCGCGTCCCCGGAACGTGTCGGCCAGGCCCCGCAGGATCTGGGAGAGGATCACGCCGGAGTTCCCCCGGGCCCCCATCAGGGAACCGTGCGAGATCGCCTGACAGATCTCGCTCAGTCCCTCGGCGGATCCGAGCGCCTGCACCACCGATTCGACGGTCAGGGTCATGTTGGTACCGGTGTCGCCATCGGGCACCGGGTACACGTTGAGGCGGTTCAAGGCCTCCTGATGGATGCGCAGCGCGTCCCGGAACCGGGTGATCACCCGACGGACGTCGGATGCGTCGAGCTGCTCGAGTGCCGCCATGGC
>JBBQXR010000349.1:0-3821 GCA_038209455.1 Acidimicrobiia bacterium | reverse complement strand
CCGATCCTCGAGCGCGCGCTGGTGGCGCTGGATCATCTCGAGATCAGCCTGCATGGCCTGGAGTTCCTTGGCCGAGGTGACGGTGCCCGAGTACATGGCGGTGTCGACGGCCTTCGCCTTGCCGGCCGCCGCCTCTGCTTCGTCCTCCAGCCGCTTGACGTCTCGATGGATCGCGTCACGCCGGGCCCGAGTCTCGGTGATCGGGGGCTCGAGGTCGTGCAGCGCGGCGGTGGCCCGGTTGAGCAGGTCTCGCTCGGGCAGGGTCGCACGCCGGTGCCGAAGCTGGTCGAGCGTGATGTCGTGGGCCTGGACCACCAGCAGTTGCTCGAGCGACGTCATCGGCGGCGAATCTATCGGGCGCTGCCGGCAGGACCGGAGCGGTGCCCCGGCGCTACGGCTTGGGTGGCGTGGTCACCGGCGGGACCGACGACGTCGACGTCGTCGGGCTGCTGCTCGTCGTCGTGGTGTCGGCCGGCAGGGTGCTCGAGGTGCTGGTCACCGGCGGACCTGATCCGAAGTCGGCGCTCGCACCGGTGTCACGGCCACCCTTCGGGTTCACCTGCCCCGGATTGGGCCAGAGGCTCTCGTCGGGCTTGAGGAAGGGGATCACCGGCTGGCCCTTGAGTGCCTCGGTCATGAACTTCTGCCAGATCAGCGCCGGATAGGTGCCGCCGAAGACCGGCGAGAACTCGCCGACGTGGGTCATGTAGGCGGCCGGGTTCTTGTCGTCCTCGGTGTCTTTGTTGCCCATCCACACCGAGGCCACGAGCTGTGGGGTATATCCGGAGAACCATGCGTCGACCTGGTGGTCGACGGTGCCGGTCTTGCCCGCGAGGGGGCGATCGGCGAGCTTGGCGCGCGGTGCCGTCCCCTCGGTCACATGACTGAGCACGTCGGTGACGGTGCGGGCGGTCTGGCTGCTGACGACGCGCACACCGGCCGGCGCACGGTAGAGCACCCGGCCACTCAGGTCCTCGACCCGCCGGACGAACACCGGCGCGTGCTTGACGCCGTCGTCGGCGAAGGTGCTGTACACGGTGGCGACCTCGAGGGGAGTGTGCTCGGTCTCCCCGATCCCCATGGAGAGGTTGTTCTGCGTCCCGACAGGACGCGTGTACCCCAGCTTGGTGGCCATCGTCCGCACGAGTGGCGGGCCGACGCTCGTCATCAGACGGAGGTATGCACAGTTCACCGAGTTCTTGGTCTGCGAGTACAGGTCGGCGTAGCCACCGCTGCTCTCACTCGAGTTCGACGCCACGTACGGCGGGATCGAGTTCCACCCCGGGTACGTGATCAGACAGTGATTGCTGCCGTCGACGCTGTCCTTGGGTGAATAGTGATTCTCGATTGCGGTGGCCAGGGTGATCGGCTTGAACGTGGATCCGACCTTGCGGCCACCACCGTCGGTCGCCAGGTTGAATCCCTGCGCGATCCCGCTGCCGTCCGCGATCGCTCGCACCGCTCCGGTACGAGGGTCCATCACCGCCATGGCGGCGCGGAACGGCGAGAACGAGGCCTTGATGATCGACGCAATGGTGTAGTTGGCGATACCGCTGAGGCGCGGGTCGTACTCCGTGAACACCTTCAACCCACCCGAGAAGATGCGCTGCGTGCGTGCGAACGGGTCCTTGCCCAACTCGGGCAGCGTCTTCAGTTGGCTGAGCACTTCCTCGCCGTAGGGCGTGGTGGCCCGCAGTTCGTTCTGGGGCTGTTTGCTCGCCGGCAGCGGCGCGGTCCGCGCCGTGACCGCTTCCTTCTCGGTGATCCGGTTCTGCACCCGCAAGCGCCGGATGACCTCGTTGCGCCGCTCGAGCGCCGCACTCGGGTGGATGAAGATGTCGTAGGCCGTCGGGTTCTTGATGAGTCCGGCGAGAAGCGCCGCCTCGGGCAGCGTCAGTTCGGCCAGGTTGGGTTTGCCGATGATCCGTGTCGACGCAGCCTGGATGCCGTAGGAGTTCTCACCGAAGTAGACGGTGTTGAGGTACTCCTCGAGGATCCGATCCTTCGACCATTCGTTGGTGAGCCGATGCGCAAGGATCGCCTCTCGGACTTTGCGGTCGAGGTTGCGCTTCGGGTTCTTGAAGAAGCGGTTCTTGATGAGCTGCTGGGTGATGGTGGAGCCGCCCTGCTCGATCCCACCCGAGCCGACGTTGGATGCCAGCGCGCGTACGGCCGAGCGCACATCGATCCCGTCGTTCGTGTAGAAGGTCCGGTCCTCGGTCGCGATCACCGCGCGCCTGACGACCTTGGGCACCGCGCTCAACGCGACGGGTTGCCGGTCGAGGTCACCCAGCCGGTCGTACACCGCGCCGTTCATGTCGAACAGCGTGGTGGGGTCCTCGAGCGAGCGGAGCTTCGGGCCGACCTTGCCCGAATACTGGGCGCTGCCCGCGATCTTGGCGACCCCCGGCGCGAGCGCGACGAAACAGACGCCGAGGCCGAGGCCTCCGAGTACGAGAATGGTGACGAGTCGGACGATCCGGTTCGAACGGTGCATGAGCGGGAACCAGGATCGCACACCGGGGTACGAAATTCGGGGCACCCTGGTCCCGAAACCATTGGCCTCGGGCCACGAACTCAGGGGATCAGGCCCCGGCGACTGCCATCACCGCCGCCTCGACGGCGTCGATGCCGAGATCACCCGCCTCGATCCGCCGTTCGATCGGATCGCCGTTGCGCGCGAAGACCAGCACTCCGGCCACGACCGGGAGTCCGACCGTCGACTGAAGTGCGTACGCGTAAGCCGCGAGTTGGAGTCGGTACTCCTCGATCCGGGCGTCGACACTCGCCTCGTCGTCGACGGTGTCGGTCTTGTAATCGACGATCACCAGACCTTCGGGCGTCCGCACCAGGAGATCGATGTACCCCTCGATCATCCGTTCGCCGACCGGGGCCGCCACGTACATCTCCCGGAAGCACTCCCCCGCCGCGGCCGCGATCACCACCGGCGCGAGGAGCACGGAGCGCACCGCCCCGGCCACCTCGCCGACGTGATCGGCCAACCCCTCGACCTGCGCAGCCGCGAACGCCAGTGCGTCGACCTGCTCGCCGCCCCCGAGATCGACGTCCTGGAGTACGGCATGCACCGCGCGACCGAATGCCGTCGCGGCCCGACCGTGACGCCAGCCGGCGATGAGCGCCTCGACATCACCTTCGGCGTCCCGATCGGTGGCGTCGGTGATCGCGGCGGTCGGCGCAACGAACCCATGGCCGGCGCCGGCCCGCCGGAGCGCAGTCGCCGAGATGGTGCGCGGTCGCGCTCCGAGCGCGAGCAGCTGTTCCCGCGACGCGATCCACGCATCACGTGCGTCCGCGTCGAACTCGACCGCCTGCTCACCATCCGAGCCGATCTCACCATCGACCGCGACATCGGCCGGAACGCTCGGAGCCTCGGTGCTGTCCCATTGGCGCCAGCACTGCTCCGGTGCAGTCTGGGAGTACTGCCAGACGAGCGATGCGAACGACTCGACACCTTCCACGTGATGCGCCGCGACCAGGAGATGGTCGCGGGCCCGGGTGCACGCCACGTAGAGCAGGCGCCGCTTCTCCTCGCCATCCATCTCGGCCTCGAGATCGGCCAGCCGGTCGAAGCCCGTGGTGGCGACGTCCTTCCGGGACGACAACCCGACCTCGTCGCCGTCCCACCGCACATGGAAGCGGTTGCGTTGCGCGGTCATGCGGGTGGTCAGTCCCGACACCACCGTGATCGGGAACTCCAAGCCCTTCGCTCCGTGGATCGTCATGATCCGCACCGCGTGGTCGTCGGCCTCCGGCAACAACGGCTCGTGGACCCGCGCCATCTCGGAGCGTTGGAGCTCGGC
>JBBQXR010000348.1:0-3855 GCA_038209455.1 Acidimicrobiia bacterium | reverse complement strand
GGATCGGGGTCAGGCCCAGGTCGATCACCGAGAGCACCGCGACGTCGTGGCGGCCGTCGAACTCCACGACGCGCGCCAGGAGTTCCCGCCCGTCGAACGTGGTGACCGTGGTGCGGCGCTCGCCCGCGACGACGTGGGCGTTCGTGATCACGAGGTCGGGGGCGACCGCGAATCCGGTGCCGGCGAGATGCAGGTCGCACGCGTTGCCGTCGACCCGGACGACGCTGCGTGCGGCACGGGTGTCGACGAGCGGTCCCGCGTCGGTGTTCGGTGGTCGCCCGACATTGGTCTCGTCCCGGACGATCGGATACGGCGCCTCACCCACGATGCGACCGAGGATCCGGGCCGCGCGCGGCGGGCCGGGAGCGAACCGGTCGACGAGCGCGACCATCCGGGAATCGCGGGCAGAGCGAGCCGGCCATCCGGGTGTCGACCGCATGGCGGGGACGAGGAGCCAGAGCATCACCAGTCCGCCGAGCACGCCGAGCACCCCGCCGGTCCAGCGATCGAGCAGGGTCGCGTCGGACGTGAGGTTCAACTTCGAGCGGAGCGCCTGGCTCGCAGCCAGTCCGGTCGTGTGACCGATCAGGGCCAGCCCGACGAGCAGCGAAGACACGGCCAGCAACCGGACGCCAGGAGTGCTGTCGACGAGGGCGCGCGCGATCCGTGGCATGAGCCGCAACCCGATCATGAGGCCGATCGACAGCCCGAGCCACGAGAGCGCACGGATCACGAAGCCGACGCGGAACCCGATGAACCCGCCGATGGCGACGGTCACCAGCACCGCGACGTCGAGCAGGTTCATCCGGCCGCGTTCATCCGTGCCGGGTCATTCGGCGGGTGACAGCAACCGGGCGACGGTGAGGAACCCGGTATGGGCGACCATTCGGTGGTCGGGGCGCACCGACATGCCGTCGACGTTCCAACCCCGGTGGAGCACCTCGATCGTCTCGGCCATGCCGAACTTGGAGTCCGCCAGCCGCTCCCGCAACGTGGACACCTGGAGGATGGTGGGGAGATACGAGAGGAAGATCCCGCCCGGTCGGAGCGCCGATTCTGCGTGGCTCACCACCTGCCACGGTTCGGGAAGGTCGAGGATGATGCGGTCGAGGTCGCGCAGGTCGATGCCCTCGTAGATGTCCCGGACCTCGACGCTGAGCGGAAGGTCGGGGCCGAGGAACGCCTCGACGTTGCGTTGGGCGCGGTTGGCGAAGTCGTCGCGGATCTCGTATCCGGTGACGCGACCGGTGGGTCCGATCGCGCGCAGCAGGGTCATGGTGAGCGCGCCGGATCCGATGCCCGACTCGAGGATCTGCGCACCCGGAAACACATCGGCGAGCATGAGGATCGGCCCGAGGTCCTTGGGGTAGATCACCTGCGCGCCGCGGGGCATCTCGAGGATGAACTCGGACATCGTCGGCCGGATTGCCAGGAGCATTGCGCCGCGCGTCGTGCGGAGCGTCACGCCTTCGTTCTGACCGATGATCGCGTCGTGATCGAGCACCCCGGCGTGGGTGTGGAACTCGCCGCCGGTCGCGAGTCGGATGAGGTGGCGACGCCGCTTGCGGTCGAGCAGCAGGACGTGCTCGCCCACCGCGAACACTCCGGATGAATCCATGTCAGCGTGCCGTTCGCAGGGTGACCGGTTGCTCGGAGGCGCGGGCGCGCAGCGAACAGAACGCGCAGCGGTCGCCCGTGGTCGTGGGTGCGCCACACTCCACGCACGGCAGCAGATCCGCCCGTTGCCGGTCCGACTCCTCCGAGAACGCCGCGTGGCCGCGACTCCAGAAGCCGCTCACGAAGGCGGCCTTCGAGCCGGGTGAGCGCGTCTCGAGTTGGTTGAGCATCTCCTTGTACCCGATGTGCCGGTTGCCGGCGGCCATCGGACATTCCTCGACCTGGTAATCGATGCCGCGGATCACGCAGTACGCAGCCATCTCACGTTCGCTCAGGCGGACCAACGGCTTCACCTTGCGCGCGAACCCCTCGGTGGCGGGCAGGACCGGGAACTGACGGCCCAGATATCCGGTCTCCCAGTGGAGGACGTTGCCGAGGAGCACCGCGGCCTCGTCGTCGAGGTTGTGCCCGGTGGCGACGACGTCGTAGTCGTGTTCGAGCGCCACCTGGTTGAACAGGTGGCGCTTCGACAGTCCGCACGCGCCGCACGGCGCCCGATGCGTGGCCTCGGCCGCGCCAGGAATGTCGTATCCGTACTGCTCGCGGAGGTCCACCTCGTGGAGGTGCAGGCCGTGTGCAGTCGCGAAGGCGCGGGTGGCATCACCCGAGGCATCGGAGTACTCGCCGATCCCGAGGCCGAGGTAGAGGCCGTCGGCGGGGATGCCGATCTCATGGAGGAGATCCCAGAGGGCGAGCGAGTCCTTCCCGCCCGAGACCGCAACGAGCACGCGGTTGCCCGGTTCGATCATCCGGTGTTCGTGGATCGCCCGCTTGACCTGCTCGCGGCACTGGTGGGTGAAGCACTCGGCACAGAACGCGGCGTTGTGGCGCGGGATGTCGATGATCGCCGGGGCCTTGCAGCGACGACATTTCACGGGCAGCACCTCATTGGTCGCCGCCGGAAATCACGGGGCGGATCTCGACGTGGTCGTCGTCGAGGAGGCGAGCATCGTGAGTGACGAGCGTGTCGCCACGGATGACGAGCACCGATTCGGGGACGATCTCGAGCCGGGTCAAGAGTGCGGAAACGCTCATCGGTCCCGGGACTTCGACCTCGCGACGAGGATTGCGCAAGACGACGATCATGAAGTCGTCGAGGCTACTGGCCGCGCCGCATCCCTCTGATCTCGTAGACCTCACCCGGCTTCACCTGGAAGCGGATCGCGGGCCGGTTGGACTGCCTCGTGAGGCGGCGGAACACCCGGAAGCCGGTGAGGGCGGCGGTGACGCCGAACGCCAGCCGGCTCCGGTTCTTGAGGCGGCCGCCGAGGATGCCGCCGAGGACCGAGGCCGGGTTCATACGCGGCGGATCTCCACGATCGTCGTGAGCTTCTTGCCCTTGCGGCGGCCGAGCAGGAACACGCCCGCGATCACGAGCGCGACGACGACGGCACCGGCGGTGATGGCGAGTTGGCGGGTGTTGGCGACCTGGTCGTCAACTTCACCGCCGATCTCGGCGAGTTTCTTCTCGATGTCGGACTTGGTGATCGGTTCGTTGCTCACAGGGCCTGGTCCTTCGTGCTGCCCGACGGGGTGGGCTTGCTGCGAGTGCCGATCTTGAAGGTGAGGGCTGCGGTGGCGACGAGGGCGAAAATCACGATGAAGTACGGGATGAACGTGAGGTTCCCGTCGAACGTGTCGGCGGCCTCGTGCTGGAGCAGCCGCAGCAGTCCGATGGCGACGAACACCACGCCGGTCCCCAGGAGCAGGGAGCCGAGGACGCCGAAACCGATCACCCGGGCAAGCCCCTTCAGGGGCTCCGTGGTCTCCTGCTTGAAGTACGCGACGACGAGCTCCCAGAGCTCGGTCACGGCCTGAGGAATCGGTGCGGGACGGTCGGCCACCAGGGGATTCAACACGCCCGCGCGACGTGTGGGCAAGCCCTGGAGGCAATTGGTTCACTCGGAGTGGGGACGAGCGCGTCGCCGCCGTCGGTCTGTGGGAACTGTCCGATCGTGGTGGCCATCGACTCGCGGAGCGCGAACGCGGTGGACTCGCCGAAGGTGCCGTTGACGAGGAGGGCGAACGTGATCGGTCGACCGTTGTCGATGAAGCCGGCGAGTCCACTCACCCCGTCGAGGGTGCCGGTCTTGGCCCGGAGCTTCCCGGCAAGGGGCGTGTCGTGGAAGCTCGCGGCGAGGGTTCCCCGCTCGGCGGCGATGGAGAGTCCGTCCCGAA
>JBBQXR010000347.1:0-3875 GCA_038209455.1 Acidimicrobiia bacterium | reverse complement strand
GAACTTCGACTGGGACCAGGTCCACTTCCGAGTGTTCCGACCCGACGGCACCGAACTCCGCGCCTGGATCGACGAAGAGTCCGAAACCGAAGAGCGCTACGCCCTCGCGCAGTAGGTTCGGCGCGCGTGATCTCCGGCGTCGACGCTCGTATCGGTTACGGCGCGGGGACGGGGATCACGAGCGTCGCCGAGGTCCGGGAGCACGCAGCATGGGCCGAGGCTGCGGGGTTCGAGAGCTTCTGGTTGTCGCAGGTGTTCGGTGTCGATCCGATCGTGGCGTTGGCCTGCGTCGGTGCGGACTTCCCGCGGTTCACCGAGCTCGGAACGTCGGTGGTGCCGATCGTCGGTCGGCATCCGCTCGCCCTCGCGGCGTCGGCGCGTACGGCACAGAGTGCGCTCGACGGCCGCTTCACCCTGGGCATCGGCGCGTCCCATCAGATGGTCGTCGAAGGATTCTTCGGTGAGCCGTATGCAGGAGCGGCAACGCGGATGGACGAGTACCTCGGCGCGTTGCTGCCGCTGCTCGCCGGTGAACCCGCCGATGTCGAGGCGACGCAGGTGTTCGCCAAGGGGTGGCTCACCATCGAGGCCGACGCGTGCCCGGTGCTGCTCGCCGCGCTCGGTCCCCGCATGCTGGCTGTCGCAGGCCGGTCCACTGCCGGTACATCACTCGGGTCGTGCGGACCGAAGACGATCGCGGGCCACATCGCGCCGCTGATCAACGCGGCCGCTGACGCGGCTGGCCGGCCGAAGCCGCGCATCGTTGCGCTCGTCGGCGTGTGCGTCACCGACGATCCCGATGCCCTCCGTGAATACAGCCGCGCGCAGAGCGTGATGTACGACAACTTCCCTACCTATCGAGGAGCCCTCGATCGCGAAGGGGTTGCGAGTGGCGCCGACCTCACGCTCGCCGGTTCGGTCGACCGGATCGTCGACGGTCTCGCCGAATACGCGGCCGCCGGTGCGACCGACCTGCGTCTCGCCATCGCAGCCCGCACCGAAGGTGAACGAGACGCCACTCGCGCTGCGCTGGTCGACCTGCTCCGCTGACCCACGCTCCCACCTAGGCTCCCGGGCCATGACGGTCGCCGAGTTGCCCCTCGTTCCTGTGCCGGCCGCCCCACCGGGCCACCGCTACGGACGCATCACCGTCGACCCGTACACCGGGGTCGGCGGCGCGGTGATCTCGGGTGTGAACCTGGCCGACGCGCTCGACGACCAGACCGTCGCCGAGATCCGCCGTGCTCTTCTCGACCACATCGTCGTGTTCTTCCGCGGGCAGGACCTCTCGTCGGAGCAACAGGCCACGGTCACTCACCGCTTCGGTCCGTACAGCACCGTTCCCTTCATCGAACCGATCGCGGAGCATCCCGAGGTGATCGCCGTCGTCCGTGAAGCCACGGAGACGCAGAGCTTCTCCTTCGGTGGCGTCTGGCATTCGGACTTCTCGTTCCTGCCCGAACCGCCGGCCGGGTCGATGCTCCACGCGCTCGAGATCCCGCCGTACGGCGGCGACACCCTGTGGGCCAACCAGTACCTGGCGTTCGAGACGTTGTCGGTCGGACTCCAGACCGCGCTGCGCGCCATCGACGGCGTGCACAGCGCGCGTGACGCGTACTCGCCGAAGATGCAGGCGGTGCACGATCTGTTCGCCGGGATGACGGTGCACACGAGCGAGGATGCGAATCGATCGCAGCGCCATCCCCTCGTCCGCCGCCACCCCGAGACCGGTCGTGAGGCGTTGTACGTGAACGCGCAGTACACCGTCGGTCTCGCCGACTGGTGGCCGGCCGAGCAGCAGCCGCTCCTCGACTTCCTGTTCGCGCACTCCACCCAGGACTCCTTCACGTGTCGGTGGCGTTGGCAGGTGGGCGATGTCGCCTTCTGGGACAACCGCTGCGCGCAGCACATGGTGATGGGCGACGTCCGCGACGCGCGCCGCGCCATGCACCGCACCACCGTCGCCGGCGACGCTCCGGCCCGCTGACCTCGACTGAAACGGGAACCACCATGACCACAGCCCTGATCACCGGCGCATCGAACGGCATCGGACTCGAGATCGCCCGGGTCCTCGCGCCTGATCACGATCTCGTCCTGGTGGCCCGCAACGCGGCGAAGCTCGAGTCGCTCGCCGAGGAGTTGGGTGGCGCGCGTGTGATCACGGCCGACCTGGCCGACCCTCAAGCGGTCGCGAAGATTCGGGCCGAGGTCCCCGACGTCGATGTGCTCGTGAACAACGCCGGCGTCGGCGACTTCGGACCGTTCGCTGAGGCGGACGAGGACAAGACACTTGCGATGATCCAGCTCAACATCACGTCGCTCACCGCCCTCACCCGCGCGTATCTCCCGGGCATGCTCGCACGCGGATCCGGCCGGGTGATGAACGTCGCGTCGACTGCCTCGTTCCAACCCGGCCCGCTCATGGCCGTCTATTACGCGACGAAGGCCTACGTGCTGTCGTTCACCGAAGCGATCGCCGAGGAAGTGCGCGGGAGCGGCGTGACCGTCACCGCGCTGTGTCCGGGACCGACCGCGTCCGGCTTCCAGGCCGCGGCCGACATGGAACTCTCACCGCTCGTGGCGAACAAGAAGTTGCCGACCTCGGCCGAGGTCGCAGCATTCGGCGTGAAAGCGATGAACTCCGGCAGCGTGGTCGCGGTGCCAGGCCTGCTCAACCGGATCATGGCCGGCTCCGTGCGGCTCGCCCCCCGACCGGTGATGCGCCGCGTCGTCCACAAGATGCAGGCAACCAAACCCGCGAAGAGTGAAGCCTAGGTCCAGACGCTGCGATCGCGTCTCGGCGCGTCGAGGCTCACCCCGCGGAGGAGCAGGACCTCGGAGACGATGAACACGACGCCGACGGCGACGATCGAACCGAGCGCGACCACGTAGGCCAGGCCGAGCCGCACGGCGTGGAATCCGTCGGCGGTGTCCACGGTGGTGGACAACGTGATCGCGCCGAACGCGAGACCGAGGACCACGATCATCCCGATCAGGAGTCCCGGCAGGCCCTCGTGCACCCGGGGCGAGCCCGTCCCGCGCAGCCACACCAGGAGCGCGCTCACCCCGAACGTCCAGATGCCGACGACTGCGAACGCGCTCACGGCGTCGCTCGGGCGGTGCCAGCCCGCGGCGAGCGTCATGGCCGCGATCCCGCAGGCGTAGAGCGCGCCGAAGAACGCTGCGAGCGGACGGAGGCGGACCGGCACGACCAAGACCGTCGCGGCGGCGAGTGACGCCGCGACGGTGCTGTGACCGGAGGGCAGCGTGTTGAAGGGGATCGGATTGATCGGCCCGAGCAGGAGATGGGGCCGGTGGACTGCTGCTTTGAACAGTTGAGTGGTCAGGTTGGATCCGATGATCACCGCCCCGACCCCCACGGCGAGGTGCCACCGACCCCGCACGAGTGCGACGCCCATCAGCGAGATGCCGAAGAACGCGAGTGACCCCACCGAGATCGTGCGCAACAATCGGTTCGACCGACCAGAGGTCTTCGGGTGCTCGACCACCCGCCCGCGCAACGCCGCGTCGTCCACGCGCTGGCCCGCCTGCGTCTCGACGAACACCGCGGTCAGCGAGACCAGGGCCAGCCCGCAGAAGAGAACAGCCACGACGAGGCGGATGATCACGCGATTCCGCTGCCTGCGTGCAGTCCCGACCGGCTGGATCGCCGTTCGGTCTGGCCCCTCGGATCCGGTCATCGGGCCCGGCGCGCCCAGGCATCGCGGTCGATGGCGTCGAGCGTCTCGCCGAGCTGCGACTCTTCGATGACGCTCATGGAAAACGGGCTCCGCGGGTGGGTTCGGGTGCGAGGATCACCGGATGCAACCCCTCGACAACCCGGCCTGGCATGCACTGACCGGACCGCAATCCAC
>JBBQXR010000346.1:0-3876 GCA_038209455.1 Acidimicrobiia bacterium | reverse complement strand
CATCGCGTCCGCTACCACCGGACCCCTCATTCCCGCACGGTAGGACACCGATGAAGGCAGGGCTCGCCTACCGAGCGTCGAGCCAGCAGTGCGCCCGGGCACCGACCGCGGTCGGACCGAGCGGTTCGACCGCGGCGAGTGCCCGATGCGCGGGCTCCGGGTCACCCGTGCGTTCACTCTGCGCGAGCAATGCCTCGGCGAGCCACAGGGGCGCGTCGAACCGGTGCGCCAACGCCTCGGCCTGATCGAGCCACGCCGCCGCTTCCGGCCGGCCGAGGTTCGTCGCCAGACGGCCGGCCGCGATCGCGATGGGTTGGTACACGTGGGCACCGTCGACCGCGACGAGGTGGGTGAATGCGCCCAACCGGTCGAGCAACACGGCCGACGCATCGCTCGCGCCCAGATCGGCGGCGACGTGGCCGAAGATACAGAGCGTCGTGGCCCACACCACGTCTCGCACCACCGCACCGAAGTCGGTCGTCGCGTCGGCAGCGAGCAACTCCCGGGCCTCGTCGAGTCGGCCGACGCCGACGTAGCTCTTGGCCAGGCAGGCGCGGAATGCGGCGATGTCGGGGTTCTCGGCCACACCTTGCTCCATCGACGGGATGAGTTCGTCCCATCGGCCCTGCGCGTCGCGCAGGGTGAAGAGTTGCCCGGCGAAGAGGACGAAGGCGTCGGGCTGGCCGGTCTCGATCCCAATCTCGAACGCCCGGTCGTTGTATTGCTCGGCATCCGCGATCCGGGCGGCGACGAATGCTCGCCACGACCGGTGCACGAGCGTGATCCAGCGCTGGTACGCCTGGAGTCCGTCGGCCAGTTCGACCGCCTCCGCGAGGTAGCGGTCGACGTCGTCCCGATGACCGACTTCGATGCTCGCGGTGACGCGGTCGGTGACCGCGAACCAGCGCGCGATGGGATCGTCGAGCACCTCGGTGAGGGCGAGGCTCTCGATGGTGTGCCGATCCCTTTCCTCGGCGGTCTGCGGAACCCGGTACGCGTCGAAGCGACAGGACAACACCTGGGCGAGGGCACGCTCGTCGTCGAGGCCCCGTGCGATCGCGAGCGCCTCGTCGCACAGGTCGCGGCGGCGGTCGAGGTCGTCGTCGAACGCAAGCTCCGCCGCGAGCACCGAGAGCAGTCGCGCGCGCGTCGCGGTCGGCGATGTCCCCGCCACGGCGAGCGCAGCTTCGAGGAGCGCGACGCGTTCGCGGTCGAGGGTGCCTGCGTGGCTGGCCCAGCCGCGGAAGTTGGCGAGTGCGGCACCCACCACGTCGTCGTCGAGACCGAGACCTACCGCGGTGCGGCCGGCTTCGAGCAGGACGTCGCGGTGTGAGGCGTCGCCGACCTGGCGCAGCGCATCGCCGAGGCGAACGAGCAGCCGCACCCGGTGGGGTGGGTCGCTGGTCCCGACGAGCTCGAGCGCAGTGCGGTACCAGGGCAGCGCGTCGTCGGGCGCGAGGCCCGCGAGTGCCTGATCGCCGGCCAGCTCCGAGTACGTCAATGCATGACCGGGCGCGTCTGCACCTCGCGCGGCCAGCCAGTGCCGGGCCAACTCACCGGCGTTGCGGGCGTCGGCATCCTCGGACGCGAGCGTCTCGGCGATCCGCCGGTGCAGGCTCGCGCGCCGTAGCTCACCGAGGTCCTGCGCCAGCACGTTCGCGATGAGCGCATGTGAGAACGTGAAGCGGTCGTCACCGACGAACGCGATGACACCGGCCGCCTCGGCCTGCTCGAGCACGCCGAGGACGCGGTCTTCGTCGGTATCCGACACGCGAGCGAGCACCCCCAGCCCGAACTCGTTGCCGATCAGTGCGGCAGTCGCGAGCGTGGCCGTCACCACGGGTCCCACTGCGGCGACGCGTGCCGCCACCACCTCGCGCACGCTCTCGGGCAACTCGGCGAGATCGAGGCCCGCGCGCGGCTCCCACCGGCCGCTCGCGTTCTGCAGGACGTCGCCCGTGCGCGCGAGGTACCGAAGAATCTCCAGTGCGAAGAAGGGGTTGCCGTTGGTTTCGTCCCGCAACCCTCCGAGCAGTCGCTCCATCGTCGCGTCGACGGTGAGCGCGTGACCGGCAAGAGCGGCGACGAGGTCGGCCAGCTCGGTGGGATCGAGCCCGGCGAGGTGGATCCGCTCGACGTCGGGGTGGCGGTGCAGCGCGGCGAGGGCGTCGGTGAGGGGCGCGCCGTCGCCGAGTTCGTTGTCGCGGTAGGTACCGACGACGAGGACCCGGGTCGATTCGCCGCTCGCCAGTTCCAGGAGCAGCGCGAGGGTCGAGGCATCGGCCCAGTGCAGGTCGTCGAGGACGAGAGCCACCGGTCGGGCGTCGCCCAGCACGCCGAGCAACCGGATCGCGGCCGACATCACGTAGAAGCGGTCCGTCTCGGCGTCGGTGCGCACCCGCGCCGGCAGGCCCGGAACGCGGCCACGGACCGACGGGAGGATCGGCTCGACGAGGGCGAGTTCGGCGGTCCCGGCGACGGCAACCAGTTCGGCCGGCGCCTCACGGGCCACGAAGTCGAGTGCCTCGACAAATGGTTGGAACGGCACGTCGAGCGTGGCGTCGCAGCGGCCGTGGAGCACGAGCCAGCCGTTGTCGCGCAGCTCCACCGCGACCTCGGCGGCGAGCGCGGTCTTACCGATGCCCGGCTCCCCACCGATGAGCGCGATCTGGCGGTGCCCGCGCTCCACCCGTTCGGCGAGTCGGTGGAGGTGGGCTCGCGGTTCGGCGCGGCCCACAAAGAGCGGTTCGGTCCGCAGTCGCGGTGGTGCCGCGAGCGCGAACGGCGGTTCGACGGTCTCGTCGGGCGACCGAACCCATGCGGGGAGGTCGTCGTCGACGAGCAGGTAGACGAGCTCGGGACGATCGAGGTCACGCAGTTCGCGGAGCCCGAGTTCGACGAGGTGCAGACCCGCAGGAAGCGCGTCGGCGAGCAACTGGGCGGTGGCCGCACTCACCAACGGCCGATCACCGTCGGCGATGCTGCGTAGCCGCGCGGCGCGATTGACGGTGCGGCCGTAGTAGTCGCCGTCGCGTTCGAGGGTCTCGCCGGTGTGGAGCACCATGCGGATTGAGAGTGGGTCCTGGGTCGGCCAGTCGAGGGCGTGCAGCGCACGGCGAGCCGCCGCGATCGCGCGGGCGGCGTCGGACGCGCGGGTGAACACGGAGAAGGTCGAGTCGCCCTCGCCGCGCGACTTGAGAAAGAACCCACCCGCGTCAGTCACCGCCCGAGCCAGGATCGCGTCGTGGGCCTCGAGCCCGGCGCCCATGGCCTCGGGTTCGCGTTCCCAGATGCGCGTCGATCCCACAATGTCGGTCAGCAAGAACGTGGACACGCCGGTCGGCAACGCTACCGGCGTGACCCGTGCGGCGCGCGGGGCGAGCAGGTCGGGTCGCTGGTCAAGGATGGCGCGTTCGAGTTCGACCGCGGCGGGCCCGGGCGTGATCCCCAACTCGTCGCCGAGCCGCGTGCGAAGCGTGGCGAACGTGCGGAGCGCGTCGGTCTGACGACCGGTGCGGTACTGGGCGAGCATCCGTTGGCACCACAACCGTTCGTCGTGGGGATGCTCGACGATCAGCCGCTCGGACTCGGCGAGCACGCGGTCGACGTCACCGAGGTCGAGCCACAGCCCGAGCAGGTCGGCCCCCGCGGCGAGGCGGATCTGCGCGAGCCGCTCACGCGGGGCGAGTGCCCACTCGGCGAGGCCGGCGTCGAGGAGCGGTTCGCCCCGCCATCGGGTCAAGGCCGCTTCGAGGATGCGCGCCGCGGCCTCGGACTGCGACCCGATGAGCGACCGTCCGTGGGCCACCTCCTCCTCGAAGACCGCGGCGTCGATCTCGTCGTCGTCACCGATCACAAGTCGGTACCCAATGCGCG
>JBBQXR010000345.1:0-3882 GCA_038209455.1 Acidimicrobiia bacterium | reverse complement strand
CTACCGACCGCACGTCGTGGCGCGGATGGTGGGCGCCCCCAGACCGACGGCACGCCCCTACCTGTGGCACCGCGCCCTGCGCATCCTCCCAGCCCTGTGGGTCGCTGTCCTCCTCGCTGCCGTCACCCTGCCGCACGTGGGTGACGTCGGGATCACCCGCTACCTCCGGCAGGCCTTCCTGGTCCAGATCTACCAGGAGGGGCAGCAGGTCGCGGGGCTGACCCAGCTCTGGAGCCTGGCGACGGAGGTGGCGTTCTACCTGTTCCTCCCGATCTGGTCGTGGGTGATCGGCCGCTTCGTCCGCGGCGATGCGTCGACCCGGGTCCGGCGTGAACTCACGGGTCTCGGAGTGCTGGTCCTGGTGTCGATCGCATGGAAGGCGTTCGTGCTCGGGGCCGGCTTCTCCGACGGCCGCATCGGACAGTTGAAGATGTGGCTGCCGTGGTGGCTCGACCTCTTCGCGTTCGGGATGGCGATCGCGGTGATCTCGCTCTCGATCGAATACCTCGGCGCGGCGACTCCCGCCGGCCTCGACCGTCGCTCGGCCCCCGCGATCTGCTGGCTCGGCGCGCTCGGGACCCTCTGGTGGGTGGCTGCGGGTGCGGGCCTCGGCCACACCACCGCCGCCATCGGTCACTCGTTGCTCTGGGGCCAGCACTACCTCTACGCCGCCACCGCCGTGTTGCTCGTCCTGCCCGCCGTCTTCGGGCCGCAGGATCGGAAGACCAGCCGCATCCGCTGGTTCCTCCAGACGCGGGTGATGGTGTACCTCGGCACGATCTCGTACGGGATCTATCTGTGGCACGAAGGGTGGATCGACCGGTACCTCACCTGGACCGATCTCCCGTTCCGCGGGGTGTACTTCTCCGACACGCCGTTCCAGTGGCACACCAACCGCTACTTCAGCGCCCCGTGGTTCGTCTTCCTCGCCGCCGTCCTGGCGTTGACGATCGCGTCGGCCTCGATCTCGTGGTTCGCGGTCGAACGGCCGATGCTGCGACTGAAGTCCCGCGTGCCGTTCCGACACCCGGACGTCTCCCGTGAAGGAGCCCCATGACCGTCATCGTTGCCGGACACCTTTTTGTCGACCCCGACGAGCGCGCCGACTTCCTGCACCAGAGCGTCGAGGTCATGACGCTGGCCCGGGCCGCCGAGGGTTGTCTCGACTTCTCACTCACCGCCGATCCGATCGACGACCGCCGCATCAACATCTTCGAACACTGGGAGTCAGTGGACGCAGTCGATGCCTTCCGCGGCTCCGGCCCGTCCGAGGAGCAGCAGACGACCATCCTCGACGCCGACGTACGCCAATACGAGATCGCCTCGACCACCCGCTTGTAGTGCAGGCCGCTCGCGTCGACCTCGGTTCCCTCCGGTGCCGCGTCGGCACACCAGCACACCGGTCAGGGGATGCGGGTCACGCGTCGGCGAGGGCGGCGGGGCCGATGAAGACCGCCGACGGCTCGCCGATGTCGAGCATGCGCTTGAGCTTGCGTTGGGTCCGGGCCGGGATGTCGGTCACGAACGTGGCCGTGAAGATGTTGTCGTCGAGGTTCTGGACCAGGCTCGGGCGGTGGGCGGCGATCAACTCGCGCCGCACCTCGACCTTGAGCCGGTCGAACTCGCGCCGCTCACTCGGCGTGCGCAGGTCGGCGGAGGCCACACGGCGCACGCCGGGCTTGCTGGCCCACCGGGCGATGTCGGGGCCGACGGAGAGGTGCACCACGCCCGTCGCCTCGGGCTTGGTCACCACCCGCTGATCACGCACGATCGCGGCGTACACCGGCGAGAGCCCCGCGTGGATCCCCGACCGTTCCAACTCGGAGAGGAGTCCGTACCCGGGTGCGTTGATCGTCACCGGGTCGACGAACGTCACCTGGTACCGACCGGACCGGCCGCCGCCGGGGACCGATCCCGAGTCGATCGCACGCACCGTCGGCCCCACCAACCGACCCAGTGCGGTGGACACGCGCGGCGTGGGCGGTTCGGCGGATGCGCCGTCGATCGCGAACCCGACGAGATAGAGCGACGTGACGACAGCGAGACCGACGCCGACGAGCCGCGGGGTGCTCGCGGTGCGACGGATCGGATTCGCCCGCTGTACCACCACGGCCCATCCGATGGTGAACAGCATCAGCGCGTTGATCCCCCACGCCCACCGCATCAGGTAGTACCAGACGAAGCCGAAGATGCTCGCGATCGAGAACAGCCCGAGCACCAGGCACACTGCGATCACCACGTCGAGCGCGAGCAACGAGGCCGCGCGCCGACGCCAGGCGGCGAACCCGCTGACCGCCCACGCGAGCGTGAGCAGCACGCCGGGGACGACCGAGCCGGTGGTGGCGTCCTGACCGGCGAGCAGGCGCCACGGATTGAGGTGGACGAGCAGCACCTCGAGCCCTTGGCGGGCGCCGATCGCGACCTCGGGCGGGTTGGTGAAGTGTTCCCAGATGAGTGTGAGGTTCCCCGGATCGTGGCGAACCTGCTGCACGATCATCGGGATCGTCGTGATCACCACGATCGCGACCGAGATGCCAACCCAGCGCCAGGGATGGTCACCCAGTGCCGGCCGCCGTTTCCACGCGCTCCAGGCGATCCACGCGACCGTGACCGCGCCGAGCCCGCCCACCAACCCGAGGTACGAGATGTGGGTCTGGAGACAGAAGATCGCCGCGAACGTGGTGACCGGCAGGAGCGCGAAATCGTCGCACAGCACCGACCACACACCGAGCATCACGACCATGAACCACATCATCGGGAGGTACGGGTTCCACGCCTGGGTGAGGACCGACGGGCCGTCGAACCAGGTGAGCGCGGCGAGCACGGCGGCCATACCGAGCACGAGATTCGTGCCACCCCGACGGCGGGTGATCAACAGACTGAGCCCGATCGCGATCGCGTTGAGTGCCGCCGTCGCGGCCTGGAGCGCCCAGGCCGACGATCCGAAGAGTTTGTAGAACGGTGCGAGCGCCCAGAAACTCAGGGGGCCCGGGTGGCTGCCCTGGCGCGCCAGATTCCCGATGCGGCCGGGCAGCCCGATCAGGGGTGGATGCAGGCTGAACACGTCCCGCACCCGCATCTCGGTCTGGGCGAGGTCGAGGATCGGGAACCAGCGGGGTTTCGCCAGCGCGATCAGGGTCACGACGAACCCGAGGACGAAACCGAGCCACACCAGGGTGGTCACCCGACGCGACCCACGTCGCCGGGTGCCGGCAACGTCGAGTTCCCGCACGGACGACGTCGGCATCGAGGGGATTCTACGGTTCGATCGGGACCTTCGATGCGCACCCATACGCCCGTTTTCCCAGTGGGTCCGACTACTCTGCCCCCGATGCGGCTCCGGTTCCAGCACCCTCCGCGCGCCGCGTCCACCGCATGATCGGGCTGCTGTACCGCACCTCGGATCGGGTTTCGGCGTGGTCACCGCGCACCAAGCGCATCGTGATCTTCCTGGTGCTCGGCCTCGCGTTCGCGCTCCCACTGCGGGGCCTGATGCGCAACCAAGGACCGCCGATGGAAGAGGGCTTCATGCTCGTCTTCCCGGAGCGGGTGCTCCACGGCGACTTCCCCAATCGGGACTTCCTGCACCTCTACGGTCCGGGCAGCCTGTGGGCCCTCGCTGGTTGGATGAAGGTGCTCGGCGTCACCCTCTGGTCCGAGCGCCTCTTCGCACTCCTCCAGCAGATCGGCGTCGTCGCCGGGATCTATTGGCTCGCACGCGCGTGGGGTCGCCGCCTCGCGCTGTGTTGTGCGCTCCTGTCCCTGCTCTTCATCCTCCCGCCGCTCGGTCTCACCGCCCTCGCGTGGATCGGCGGCGTGGCCCTCGGCCTCCTCGGGCTCGGGTTGGTGCTCGCCGGTCGCCGACGACTCACGCTGGACCCT
>JBBQXR010000344.1:0-3890 GCA_038209455.1 Acidimicrobiia bacterium | reverse complement strand
TCGTATCCCGTCGCCGGGCTCGACGGCCCGGCGCGCCGGACGGCGGCGACCAAGGCGTGGCGCGATGCCGACAAGTGGTTGACGGGGTTACGCGACCAGGTCCGGGAGGACTGACCGGTGATCGACCTCAAGCGGCTCCGGGACGACCCGGAGTATCGGACCGGGATCGAGCGCAAGCGGGTGCGACCGGGTCTCGTCGACGACGTCGTCGCGGCGGATGCTGCACACCGCACGCTGCTCACCGCGGCGGAGGAGTTACGCGCCCGCCAGAACGCCGCGTCGAAGGAGATCGGCCAGGCTGCGCCCGACGATCGCCCGGCGAAGATCGCCGCCGCCGGCGCGTTGAAGGAAGAACTCGCGGCGCGGGAGCACGAGCTCACGGCGGCCGAGGCTGCGCTCCGTGCGCTCGCGCTCGATGTCCCGAACCCGGCCGACGCGAGCGTGCCCGACGGCGGAGAGGACGACGGCGAGGTGCTCCGCACCGTGGGTGACACCGGTCCTGCGCCGGCGCTCGACCACGCGGCATTCGCTGAGGCGATGGGTTGGGTCGACAGTGAGCGCGGCGCCGAGGTGGGCGGCTCGCGGTTCGCGTACGTGATGCGCGAGGCCGTGCTGCTCGAGTTCGCGCTCGTCCAGTGGGTGTTCAGCGTGCTGGTGGAGGAGGGCTTCGTACCCGTGGCGCCGCCGGTGCTCGTGAGGGAGCACGTGATGGAGGAAGCCGGCTTCTTCCCCACCGACCGCAGCCAGGTCTATGACCTGCCGGAGGACGAACTGTTCCTCGTCGGCACCAGCGAAGTCCCGCTGTCCGCGCTCCATCGTGGCGAACTGCTCGAGCGTGACGCGCTCCCCGCGCGTTACGCCGGGTTCTCCACCAACTTCCGGCGCGAAGCCGGCACCTACGGCAAGGACACACGCGGCATCTTCCGCGTGCACCAGTTCGACAAGGTCGAGATGTTCGCGTTCGTGCCGCCCGAGGACTCCGAGGCGGAGCACGAACGGATCCTCGCGATCGAGGAGCGGATCATCGGCGGCCTCGATCTGCCCTACCGAGTGGTGAACATCGCCGCGGGAGACCTGGGTGCCGCCGCGGCCAAGAAGTTCGACATCGAGGTCTGGCTCCCGTCCGAGGGCCGCTACCGCGAGGCCACGAGTTGCTCCAACTACCGCGACTTCTCGGCCCGGAGGCTGAAGACCCGGGTGCGCGGCGAGCGGGGCACCGACCTCGTCCACACCCTCAACGGCACCGCCTGCGCAATCAGTCGCACGCTCGTGTACCTCTTCGAGCGCTACCAGCAGGCCGACGGTTCCTTCGCCGTCCCCGCCGCCCTCCAACCGTTCACCAACTTCACCACCGTCCCCCCCCGCTGACCCAAGCCCCTTCACGTTTCTGGCACCGGGAACGCGTCGAAAACAGCGCGTTTCACGTGCCAGTTCGGGACGGGCGAGGGCGTACCCTTGAGGCGTGGCTGGACTCGGAACGAACGATCCCTGCTGGTGCGGGAGCGGACTCAAGTACAAGAAGTGCCACCGGAATCGCGACGAGCCGGTGCGGGCGGGGGCGGTCGGACCCCTCCGTGAGGTCCCGGCCGAGATCGAGCGGCCGCCGTACATGGCGTCGAACGGGTTTCCTCGCGGGCGTGAGGAGCCGTTGGTCAAGACCCCGGCACTCATCGAGGCGATGCGCGTCGCCGGGATCGCGGCCGGTGAGGTCCTCGACGAGGTGGGCGCCGCGGTCGCCGCCGGCGTCACCACCGATCAACTCGACGAGGTGGCCCACAACGCGTACATCGCACGCGGTGGCTACCCCAGCACGCTCGGGTACAAGGGGTACCAGAAATCGGTCTGCACCTCGGTCAACGAGGTCATCTGCCACGGTATCCCCGACAGTCGACCGTTGCGCGAGGGCGAGATCGTCAACGTCGACGTCACGATCTTCCTCGGCGGTGTGCACGGCGACACCAACGCCACCTTCGCGGTCGGCGAGATCGACGGTCGGTCCACCGAACTCATCCGGGTCACCAAGGAGTCGCTGTACCGCGGTATCGAGGCGGTGAAGCCAGGTGCGCCCGTCTACGCGATCGGGCGGGCCATTCAGGAGCATGCCGAGGCGTACGGGTTCGGCGTGGTCCGCAGCTTCTGCGGCCACGCGATCGGCCGTGAGTTCCACGGCGCGTTGTCGGTCCCGCACTACGAGGAACACGCGGCCTCGATGCCACTCGAGCCGGGCATGACGTTCACGATCGAGCCCATGATCACGATGGGCTCGTTCCGCGAGCGCCTCTGGTCCGACGGTTGGACCGCGGTCACGAGCGACGGCTTGCGCACCGCGCAGTTCGAACACACCCTCGCGGTCACCGACGACGGCGTCGAGATCCTCACCCCGTCGACCGTCCTCCCCCTCACCCTCTGAACTTGCGTCAAAAACGCACGCTGGACGTCGGTTATTGACGCAAGTTGGTGGGTCGGTAGCCTGCGGGCACTTCGGGAGGGGTGCCGGAGTGGACGAACGGGACGGTCTTGAAAACCGTTGAGCGCAAGCTCCGTGGGTTCGAATCCCACTCCCTCCGCTCAGCGCCTGGTCGGGCGGCGTGTCAGTCGGGGTCTCCGGCGCTGAGCACGCGGTCTGGCAGGGCGCGCCGGGCCTGCCGGGCGGCGAGCGCTTGGCGCGCCGGCTCGCGAAAGGCCGGAGCGAACGACTGCGGGAAGGACTCGATCTCCCCGGGGATCCCGAGCGTCGCGTCAGGACGGGTGTCGGCCCGGACGAGCCGATGGGTGGCGCGGTCCCAGATGCTGACGATGGTGGCGAAGTTGTTCTGGGTCGTTGCGGGTACGTGGTGGAGACGGTGGATGCGGGGAGTGATGAACAGCCACTCGACCGATGCGAGGTTGAGACACAGATTGGCGTGGCCGACGACCGCGAACGTGCCGTAGATGAGCACGACCACCACGACGAGGCGCGCCGGGATGCCGAGTGCGAACAGCGCCATCTGGGCGGGCACGTTGCGGATCAGGAGCTCGAACGCATGGGTACGAGTGGTTGCGAGGAATTCGAGCCGGAGCGCCGAGTGATGCGCGTTGTGGACCCGCCACAAGGCTTCCGAGCGGTGCGTCACGACATGCACCGCAAACGCAACGGCTTCCGGCGTCGCGCACTCCTCACCGGTCGAGAGTCCGCGTCACCAGGTCCCCAGGCCCCGAACGGCGAGGGCACCCGGGCCCACGTCCCACGCTCCGATCAGCGAGTTGATGTACCGACCGGGTCGTCGGCCGGGAAGAACAGGGACTCGATCCGGTCGTCGAACACCGCGGCGATCTTGAATGCGAGCGGCAGGCTCGGGTCGTACCGACCGTTCTCGATGGCGTTGACGGTCTGACGGGACACGTCGAGCCGGTCGGCGAGGTCGGCCTGACTCCAACGACGCGCGGCTCGGAGTTCACGCAGCCGGTTGTTCATCGGGCGCGCCCGGTCTTGACCGCGAGGGCGACGATCCAGCCGAGGACTCCGGCGATGAACGTGATCTGGAGCGACTGCCGGGCACCACCAACGTGAGCAGCGTCGAGGAGCCCTCCGACCAACGCCACCATCATCGCGACCGCGAAACCGATCGCCATCGCCTCGAGTTGCAGGGTCCGCTGGTATTCGTCGGCCCGCCGCAGGCCACGCCACTGCGCGCGCACGAGCCACGCGGCCGGCACCAGCGGCAGGAGGCACCACAGGAGGTTCCACGCGTTCGCGCTGCCGTCCGGGTTCAGGGCGATGAGGCTGCCCTGGGTGATCACCAGTGCGACGAGGCCCGGCCAGATGTCGGCGACCATGGCCCGGTCCCGCTCGATATCGCTGCGACTCCTGCGTTCACCCGCTGCTTCCATGGGCCGAGAGTAAAGGACCC
>JBBQXR010000343.1:0-3930 GCA_038209455.1 Acidimicrobiia bacterium | reverse complement strand
GGATCCGCTGACCGTCGTCGCCGGTACCGATGCCGTTCTCGGTCACGTAGATCGGTGAACCCGTCTTCTCGGCTGCGTATCGGATGGCGATTTCGAGCGCGTCGGGCCAGTACTCGTAACCCATCGGCAACTCCTCGACGCCCGGCTCGGGTCCGGTCGGGAGTCCGCTCTCGTCGAGGCGGGTTCGGGAGTAGGCCTGCACGCCCACGAAGTCGTCACCGGCGGCGGCCTCGAGATGCTGACCCTCGTGCATCTGTCGGGTGGTCTCGAGAATCGATTCCGAGCCTGCGGGGATCCACCAGTCGCCCATCGCGATCGTCGAACCGACGGGGAAGTGGCCGGGACCCGCTTTGATCGCGTCGTACCCCTTGCGGTGAGCAGCCTTGAGGTGCTCGTTCGCGGTGGAGTACTCGCCGAGATCACGGTGACCAGGCGGGAACGCCCCCACGACGTAACCCATCAACGAGACGATGTTGGGTTCGTTGATGGTGCAGGCCATACCGATGTCGTCGCCGAGTGCATCGACTGCGACCTCGCAGAACCGGGCGAAGCGGTCGACGATCGCCGGGTCGGTCCAACCGCCGTCGGTCACGGCCCACCGCGGCGTCGTGAAGTGGTGAAAGGTGACGACCGGCGTCATCCCGTGCTCACTCGTCGTGGCACACATGCGGCGGTAGTGGTCGAGCGCGGCGCGGGAGAACTCACCTTCCTCGGGCTCGATGCGGGACCACTCCAGGGAGAACCGGTATGCGCCGAAGCCGAGTGCTTCCAATATCGCGATATCCGACGGGTAGCGCCAGAAGTGGTCGCACGCGTCGCCGGCGGGCTCGGTCGTGCCGGAACCGGGCGTGTGCTCGAACGCCCACCAGTCGTTGTTCCAGGTACCGCCCTCCACCTGGTGCGCCGCGGTCGCGGTGCCCCAGACGAAGCCATCGGGAAAGGAGAACGTCATGAGGTCGACCCTAGACTCGCCCCACCATGACCGTCCTCGATCGCATCCTCGCGACCAAACGCGATGAGGTCACGATGCTGCGGCGGCCGCAAACGCGTGACCTGCTCCGTCGCACTGCCCTCGACGCGCCGCCCACGCGCGACTTCACTGCTGCGCTCCGGCGGACCGACGGCCATCCTGGCCTCGTCGCCGAGATCAAGCGGCGTTCGCCGTCGAAGGGCGAACTCGCCGTCGATCTCGATCCCGCCCACGTGGCGACCGAATACGAGGCAGGGGGTGCCACTGCCCTCAGCGTCCTCACCGATGCGCCGTACTTCGGTGGATCGATCGCGGATCTCGAGACCGCGCGGGAAGCAGTCGAGATACCCGTCCTCCGCAAGGACTTCACCATCGACGAAGTGCAGGTCTACGAGGCGCGGGCCGTGGGCGCCGACGCGATCCTGTTGATCCTGGCCGCCATCTCCGACGACGCGATCATCCGCGATCTCTCCGACCTGGCCCATGGACTCGACATGGCCGTCGTGGTCGAGGCGCACAACGAGGCCGAAGTGATCCGTGGCGTCGCGCTCGGCGTCCCGATCCTCGGCGTCAACGCCCGTGACCTCGGCGATTTCGCCGAAGACCTCGGGGCTGCCGCGGCGCTCGTCGGGCGGATTCCGGCCGAGACGGTCACCATCGCCGAAAGCGCGATCCGCTCCGCCGAGGACGCGGCCCGTATGGCGGCGGCGGGATTCGACGCGTTGCTGGTGGGTGAGGCGCTGGTGCGCAGCGCTGACCCCCGGGCATTGGCCGCGTCGATGGTGGCGGCGTCGGTCACACCCCGCTGACGCCGCCCGAACTGGGAGATATGTCCGCGGTTCGGGCCGGCCCAGGCGGTACCGTCGCACCCGTGTTCGTGAAGATCTGTGGCATCACGAACGAGGAGGATGCCCTCCTCGCAGTCGCAATGGGTGCCGACGCGCTCGGTTTCAACTTCGCGCCCGGTAGCCGACGACAGGTGCGCCCGGATCAGGCCCGCGAGATCATCCGGCGCCTCCCGAGCGGGACGGTGACCGTCGGCGTCTTCCGCGACGAGCGGCCCGAACGGGTCATCGAGATCGTCAACAGCGTCCGCCTCACGGGTGCCCAACTGCACGGACGCGAACCGTTGTCCGAGGTCCGGTGGATCCGGCAACGCTCGACGTTCGTCATCCAGGCGTTCACGGCCGGTGACCCCAATCTGGCCAGCGCGGCCAATGGTCCGGCCGATGTGATCCTCATCGACTCTCCCGATCCCGGTTCGGGGCGATTGTTCGACTGGAAACTCGCCGAGGGTGCACCGGGTGGTGTGCGGTTGTTGGTCGCGGGTGGTCTCAACGCCGCGAACGTTGGCGATGCCATCCGGCGGTTGCGCCCGTGGGGCGTCGACGTCGCGACCGGCGTGGAGTCTTCGCCGGGCCGCAAGGACGCGAGCAAGTTGCGCAAGTTCATCCAGGAGGCCCGCTCGGTGGGCGATGTCGTCGAGGACGACGAACGTCCGCCCGTGATCGCCGACGCGCCCTACAACTGGGAACTCGACGAGCTCGACGGTTCCTGACCACCGGAGCGGATCCATTGCGCTCGGCCCGGCAGCCAGTGCGGGCCCCTCCGCGCGGCCTCCTAACATGAGCGTTCCCCAACCCCTGGAGCATGCATGTCCGCGCCTCGACGCGGTGACGGTGTCACCCTCGGCCCCGCCGGATCCGAACCGACCGGACTCGGCCGCTTCGGCGAGTTCGGCGGTCGCTTCGTCCCCGAGACCCTCGTGCCTGCCCTCGAAGAACTCGAAGCCGAGTTCCGCCGCGCGTGGGGCTCGGAGGAGTTCCGCACCGAATACGCGACGTTGCTCGCGCAGTACGCCGGCCGGCCGACTCCCGTCACCGAATGCCACCGCCTCTCCGACCGCCTCGGCGTGCGGGTGCTCCTCAAGCGTGAGGACCTGACCCACACCGGCTCGCACAAGATCAACAACGTGCTCGGACAGGCGTTGCTCACGAAGCGCATGGGAAAGCAGCGCGTCATCGCCGAGACCGGCGCCGGCCAACATGGGGTGGCCACGGCCACCGCATGCGCGCTGTTCGGTCTCGACTGCATCGTGTTCATGGGTGCCGTCGACGTCGAGCGGCAGGCGCTCAACGTGTTCCGCATGCAGCTCCTCGGAGCCGAGGTGGTACCGGTCACGTCGGGCAGCGCGACGCTGAAAGACGCGATCAACGATGCGTTGCGCGACTGGGTGGCGTCGGTGGAGTCGACGCACTACTGCATCGGTTCCGTGGTGGGCCCGCACCCGTTCCCATGGATGGTGCGCGAGTTCCAACGCGTCGTCGGTGACGAGGCGCGCGAGCAGTCCCGGGAGATGCTCGGCGGTCACGACCCCGAGTTCGTCGTCGCGTGTGTGGGCGGCGGGTCGAACGCCATGGGCACCTTCGCCGGGTTCGTCGACACCGATGCGACCCTGATCGGCGTCGAGGCCGGCGGCCTCGGCATCGAGACCGGACACCACGGCGCGTCCGTGAGTCGAGGCGTCCCCGGCGCACTTCACGGTGCCCGCTCCCTCTACCTCCAGGACGAGGACGGTCAGATCCTCGAAGCCCACTCGATCAGTGCCGGCCTCGACTATCCGGGGGTGGGTCCCGAACACGCCGCCCTCGCCGCCAACGGGCGCGCCGAATACCACTCGGCGACCGACGCGGAGGCGTTGGAGGGATTCCAGCTGCTCTCGAAAGTGGAGGGCATCGTGCCCGCACTCGAACCCGCGCACGCGATCGGCTGGTTGATGCGGGAGGCCGGCCGCCGGATCCCGACCGGCTCGACGGTGATGGTCAACCTTTGAGGCCGGGGCGTCATGGAGGCGTTGCAGGTGGCGGAGTTGCTGGGGGTGTCCCTATGGTGAACGTGGAGGGCTCGCTCTGGGCATCTCGCGTTTAGGGACGGATTCTCCTAGTCACATTCTTCTCGGT
>JBBQXR010000342.1:0-3945 GCA_038209455.1 Acidimicrobiia bacterium | reverse complement strand
CCCCGACCTCGTCGACGCCGGCCGCAAGGGCGACTCATGACCGAAGCCGACCTCGTGGCCGTGGTGTTGTTCATCGCGATCAGCGCGTACGCCGTGTTCGGTGGGGCCGACTTCGGTGCCGGGTTCTGGGACCTCCTTGCGGGTGGGGCAGAGAAAGGACGCGAACCGCGGGCGTTGATCGAGCACGCCATCGGTCCGGTGTGGGAGGCGAACCACGTCTGGCTGATTTTCGTGCTGGTAGTGCTGTGGACCGCGTTCGCCGAGACGTTCGCGTCGATCACGTTGACGTTGTTCGTCCCGTTGTCGATCGCTGCGCTCGGGATCGTGTTGCGCGGCGCGGGATTCGCGTTCCGCAAGGTCGTTCCCGACGTCGCCGAGCAACGGATCTTCGGCGGTGCCTTCGCGATCTCGTCATTGGTGGTGCCGTACTGCCTCGGTGCCGTCGTCGGTGGCGTGGTCTCGGGTCGGGTCCCGGCCGGCGGTACTGCGGGTGATCGGTGGGCATCGTGGATCAACGGTTCGTCGATCGTGGGTGGGCTCCTCGCGGTGACGGTCTGCGCGTACCTCGCCGCCGTGTTCCTGGCGTCGGATGCGCATCGTCTCGGTCAACGCCACCTGGTCGGGTATTTCCGCCGCCGGGCGATCGGGGCGGCGATCGTCGCCGGGGTGCTGGCACTGGTCGGATATTTCGTGATGGGCGCGGACGCAGTACATCTCCACCGGCACCTCACCGACCGCGCCCTGCCACTGGTGATCGCCTCGACCATCTTCGGAGTGGTGACGCTGACGCTCCTGTTGCGCGACTCGGTGCAATGGGCGCGTTTCTTCGCGATCGGTGCAGTAGCGACGGTGGTCTGGGGATGGGGGGTCGCGCAATGGCCCTATCTCCTCCCGACATCGTTGACCATCGACCGCGGCGCCGCGCCGAGCGGGACACTCACGGCCCTGATCGTCGTCACGGTCGTCGCCGCGATCGTGATCTTCCCGTCCCTCGGCCTGCTGTACGCGCTCGATCAGCGCAACCGCTTGCAGACCCATGCCGGCCCGGAGGACGCCAACCCGGTGGTCGACGACGGTGGTGACCGGTGACGGCGGGAACCTCGACCCGATCCGGGAAACCGGCGATCATCGTCCGCGCGCAGGTCCGCGCGCGCAGGTAAGGTGACGGAGGCAGGAAGACTCGATCACCACGCAACCGCGGCGACACGGATCTGGGGAAGTGTCGTCGAGTGTGGCGGTCGAGCGAACGCAGAACGGCAGGGAGAACCCAGAATGGCCAGGTCATCCGACGGCCGACCCGACTCGCTCGCGTACGCGGAGGACCGCTCGCAGTCGACGTTGACGCCTCGCGAAATCGAAGTGCTCGATCTCGCGGCGATCGGCTTGTCCAACCGCGAGATCGGCTCGGAGCTCTACCTGAGCGAGCACACGATTCTCGGGTACATGAAGAGCATCTTCCTGAAGCTCGGCGTGCACTCCCGCGTGCAAGCGGTGGTGGTCGCGATCGGGACCGGCATCATCGAGCTGCCCGACCTCCACATCGATCGTGACGACTGACCGGACGTCGCGCCGGAGCTGGTGCGGTCAGGGTGACGGCAGGACGAACTGGCGCATCGGGTCGGCCTGGAGATCTCGACCGATCGGCGGTCCCGCGTCGGGGTCACCGCGCAGGCACTCGGCGCCGTCGGGTGCGTACTGGACGATGTAGGCCTTGCGTTCCTCGTCGGTGCGGTTGTAGCCGGTGGCGTGCGGCGTCAGTGACGAGAACACGACGGCGGACCCGGCACTCACCGGGACCTGCACGGCACCCTCGGGATCGACGCAGCACTCGAAACCGATCGGCGTGTTGCGGTGCGCGGCCGTGCCGGTGCGGTGCACGCCGGGAAGGACCGAGATGCAACCGTTCTCCGGGGTTGCGTCGGTGAGCGCCACCCATACCGTCAGGTAGGCCTGCGGATCGACGTAAGTGTAGCCGTTGTCCTGGTGCCACAGAACAGGCTCGGCACTATGGCTCTTCTTGAACACTGACTGGTCCCAATAGAGCCGGACATCCGGACCGATGAGGTCGTGGCCCAGGTCCGCCATGAGATCGGACGCGCAGAAGGCACGACACGCCGGGGACCGCACCGATGGGTGCAGGGCGATGGAAACCGTGTCGATCCCAGCGATGCTGAACCGACCGTCGGGTCGCGTGGCGAGGAACTCCATCACCTCGGCGTCGAGCGGCTCGATGGCGTCCGTGAGTGCCGCGATCGTCGGGGCGTCCACCGCGTCCTCGAGGACGAAGTATCCGAGTTCGTCGTACTGACGTGCCTGCTCCGCCGTCACCCGGCGGAACGGTCCGGCGTGATCAGTCCAACTGAACTCGGTGTTCCACGGGTGGCGGGGGAGTGCCGTCAATGCGACTCCCGGTCGCGAGAGGCGGTTCCCACGACGGCGGTGCGATCGGCGACGGTGACGACGATCTCGGCCGTCGCGGGTGCGGTATTGCTCACGGTGGCGTCGACGGTCTCACCGTCCAGCACCATGCCGATGAACTTCAGGTCGATCGAACCGTGGGCGAGGAAGTCCTCACCCCACTCGTCGAGCACCAGCCCGTACGCGGGTCCGGCCGCCTGCATGCCCTGCGCGACGAGACGGGAGTACCCGATGCCGGCCGCAGCCTCGGGGTCCGAGTGGAAGTTCCCCCGCCGTGAGTAGAGCCGGAGCAGGTCGGCCGTGAGCATGAGCGATCGGTGGCGCGGGGCGTCCATCGGTCCACTCACGGGGTCGTCCCGGCCGCGATGAAGGTGGCGACCGACGTCCAGAGCGGTGCGTCGTCCGTGGTGACCTCCGCGGTGACCTCGAGGTACTCGCGGCCGCGGCGGGCGAACCGCCCGGTCACCGTCCCGGTCACGGTGAGCGAGGCCGGCGCGCGCACGGCGCGGTGGCACTCGAGCCGCTGGTGGGTGTGGAGCAGTGGTGCCGGGGCGACGGTCTGGAGGGCCAGGATCGTCAGGTTCGCCGCCATCGGCGGATAGAGGAATCCGGCGTCACGGGTCGCATGTTCGACTCCCGCGCCCTGCCAGTAGCGGTCGTTCGCCGACGCCGAGACGTCATAGACGACAGGCCCGAACGTAGCTCCGGGCACCAGTCCGGCGAACTCATTCGGGGAAAGACCCGCATCATTATGCATTGGGATGTATGCTATTCGTCATGCCGTATCACGCAGCAGTCGTCGGGGGTTCAGGGTACACAGGTGCCGAACTCCTGCGGTTGCTCTCCACCCATCCCGACATCGACGTCGTCGCCGTCACGGCCGACACCAATGCGGGCGCGAAAGTGGCGGGTCTCTACCCGTCGCTGGCGGCGGCGTACCCGGACCTCGAGTACTCGGGGATGGACCCGGGCGCGGTGGCGGGACTCGACCTCGTGTTCCTGGCCATGCCTCACGGGGCATCGCAGAAGTTCGCGCCCGCCTTGCTCGGCACGGTCGGTCACGTCGTGGACCTCGGTGCCGACTTTCGCCTCGCGCCCATCGACTACGAGCAGTGGTACGGCGAGCCCCATGCGGCGCCGGAACTCATCGACCAGTTCGCCTACGGGATGGTCGAGTTCTACCGCCACGAGATCCTCTCGGCCCGTAACGTCGCGGTGCCCGGCTGTTACCCGACCGCGGCGTCGATCGCACTCGCCCCACTCTTCGCGGCCGGTCTCGTCGACGCCCATGTGATCGTCGACGCGATGTCGGGCCTCTCGGGCGCCGGACGCGGCCTCAAGACCACCAGCCACTTCTCGGAGGTGGACGAGAGCGTCAGTGCCTACGGACTGCTGACGCACCGGCACACCGTCGAGATCGAACGCACGCTGAGCAAGGTCGCCGGCGAGCCGGTGCAGGCCCTGTTCACACCGCATCTCGTCCCGATGGTGCGCGGCATGCAGGCCACGTGTCACGCGACCCCGGTC
>JBBQXR010000341.1:0-3959 GCA_038209455.1 Acidimicrobiia bacterium | reverse complement strand
TGGTGATCGGGGCGGGACTCGCACCCGGTCTCTCCGATGTGCTCGTCCGCCTTGCGGCGGATTCCTTCGATGTGGTCGACGACGTGAACATCGCGCGGTGGGGTGCCGCCGGAGAAGCGAGCGCGAGCGTGGTGCGGGTGGCTCTGGCCGACCGAGGCGCCGAGTTGCGCAACGGCGGGGTGGTCGACCTCCGTAAGCGCGGGGGCGAAGAACTCGTCTGGTTCCCGAACCCGGTCGACGCCCGTCCGTGTGAGCCGGTGGCCAACGGTCTCGAGCTGCTCGCGCACGCGGTGCCCGGTCTGACCCGGGCCAGCATTCGGTTCGGGCACGCAGAACGACCGGCGCGCAGCATCCCGCGCCGGCGCGATCCGATGAACGAGTGGGGCGCGTTGCGCGTCGAGGTGTGGGGTGTGCGCGGCGCTGAGCGCGAGCCGCGCGTGTTCGGCGCGATCGAACGGACCGCGACCGCGACCGGAACGGTGCTCGGTGTCGTGGCGGCCGGACTCGCCGGCGCGTTGGTCGGAGTCGTGCGGGCGGATCCCGGAGCGCACGGGCTCGGTCGGGTGGTTGAACCGCGGCCGTTCCTCGGGGAACTCGCCCGCCGGGGGCTCAAGGTCGCGATCTTCGAAGGGGTCCCCGTCGCGTAGGTCGCGGCAGGTGGTGTTCTACCGGCTCGGTATCAGATCCTCGGGATGCCCCTTCTGGGTCCAGTCGGCCTCGATGGTGTTGATGAGTTCGTCGACCGCACGTCGCGCGGCGGCGTCGGGCGGTTCCGGGGCGAACATCGCCGCGTCGATAGTGGAACCCACGTGTTCGAGGTCGGTGGCGCGATCCACTGAGAAGGTGCCGAGGGCGCGGACGAAGTTGGGGGTCGACTCACTCGTCGCGCGTGGACGGCCGCGGCGGGCACCGAGCACCTCGAGGCGGGCCAGGCGGGTGGAAGCCCAGGAACGTGAGATCGCGATCCGACGGGGCCGCCGGCGGACGCTCCGGAGCGCGAAGAACAACCCGATGAGTCCGCCCGCGATGGAGAGACCGGCCAGGAGTTCACTCGGAATGTGCAGCCGGGCGCTCAGGTAGTCGAGGGCGCCGGAGCCCGCGGCGTCGAGTTGGGCGTCGCCGGCAAGGGGCACGTGCGCAGTGGGGTCGAACGCCTGCCACCCGACGCCGGGGAAGTAGACGTCGGCCCAGGCGTGCGCGTCGCTCGCCTTCACCTCGTAGAGGCCCGTGAACGGGTTGCGCTCACCGGGCGCGTAGCCCACCGCGAGCCGAGCCGGGATCCCGAGTTCGCGCAGCATGACGACGAGCGTGGTGCCGATCTGCTCGCAGAAGCCCCGCTTGTCGACGAAGACGTACTGGTCGACGGCGTCACGGCCTTTGGGCAGCGGTGGGATGTTCAACGAGTACTTCGTGTGCGTCCCCAGCCAGGCCTCGATCGCCCGGGCCTTGTCGAACGCGGTGGTGGCGTTCGCGGTGATGGTGTGGGCGAGGGTGCGGACGCGGTCGGTGGTGACGGGTGGCTGCGCGTACTGGAGGCCGATATCGGGCGGGACCAGCGTCGGGTTGCTGGCTCGCAACACGGTGGGGGTCACGAGCGGTCGCTCGCTCACCACCGTGTAGACCGATCCGGCATCGAGGCGGACTCCCGCGCGGAGCGTGCCGTCGGGATTCTGGAACAGTGATCGTTCGGGGAAGTACACCTTGTTGGCCTGGTTGGCCGCGAAGATCGAGTTCGGCCCGCTCGTCTCCAGGTAGTAGGTCTGCACCAGCTCGTCGACGTCGACCGCGGACTGGGTCGGGCCGTCGAGCGGCACGCGTGGGATGAAGATCGGCTGCGCACCACGGATGAGCTGCGGTCGGTCGTTGGAGAGGTGCCAGACCCGACCGTCCCACTGATCGAAGGTCTGCGCCTTCCAGAAGTCGGGCGAGTTGGCGCGCACGCGCATCACGAGCGAGTTGTCGGGGCGCCCGCGAGTTGCGGTGTCGAGGCGGTTCGAGAAACCGAAGTAGCCGAACGACGCCGCGCCGCCCCTGCCCTTCCCGCCCGAACTCGGGTTGGGATCGTTGCCGCCGAGCGACGGGTTGCTGAGTTCGCCGTTGGATCGCGACGGCGTGCCGTCGGGCAGCTGCGACGGGAAGATGAGCGCGCGATTGGTGCCGGCGACGGGCACGACCATGAAGACGCCGAAGCCGACGGCGAGCACGGTGACGAGCACACCGAGCGGGACCCAGAGGCTCGACCACTCGAAGCTCGGCGGCGGTCCGCCGCCCAGACCGGGGAGTTCGGCGAGTTCCGCCCGGTATCCGAGGACGAGGCTGGCGAGCGCGGCGAACCCCCACACGAGCAGCCACGGCGCGATCGCCATCGAGATCGACAACACCCCCGCCAGCGAAACGAGCACGAGGCTGGCGACGAGCAGGACCATGAGCCCGCGCCGGTTCGGCGTGTCGAGCGCGTGGAGGAGCAACAACCACAGGAACGACTGGGCAAGGGGGATCTGGAGCGAACCGAGGTCGGTGACGTTGGTCATCTGGCCCACGAAGGCGAACAGGATCGCCATGGCCACGATCGACTGCGCGATCCGCAGCGGCAGGGGACGGGTCTCGCGGACCCAGTAGCCGATCACGAACGCGAGCGGGAACCCCACGACGACGGCGACCCACAGGATCCCGCCGCCCGCGCCCTCGATGAGCGCGGCCGCAGCCGCGGTCATCACCGCGATGCACACCGAGATGCGCAGGGAGATCACGGCTTCGGGCTGCATCAGCGGTGGCCTCCGCCACCGAGGTGGTGCACGGTCGCACCCGGCGGTGCCGCGGGCAGTGCAGGGGGGCCGATCACGGCCCGTGCGAGTCGGCGGCCGACGTGGAGCGACGACGTCACCTCGCCCCGGCGCGGTCCGTCCACCTCCGCGGTCGCGAGTTGTACCTGGGCACCGTGGCGCAGCGCGTCATCGGCCATGCCTGCAGCTCGCGACGCCACCCCCTCGGGATCGGGGCCCCGGAGGTCGGCGACGATGACGACGTGCGGGCGGCGGGGACCTTCGAACTCGCGGATCATGACCATGCCGGTCCGGGCAGTGGCGGGCCAGTGCACGGACCGGATCGGATCCCCGTCGACGTACTCGCGCACGCCGCGGGTGAGGTCGCGACCTCGACTCGAGGTGGCCTCGGCGAGCGATGTGGTCGCGGTGGTCCCCGTCACGATCGGGCAGCGGGTCGGCTCACGACGGGGCGCGATCTCCACCGGGTTCGGCAGGGTCACGCGGATGCGTCGACGCCACCGAGCGAGGCCGAGCGGGGCGGCGGTGACGATTTCGATCTGCACGCGGGTGAGGACGCCGCGCCGAGTGGGAGTGACCGGGATCGCGCCCGAACTCGGACGGTCGATCCGCACCCAATCGGAGTCGAACGTGAGGACCTGGACCTTCACGTGCCGCGCGTCGACGGTGAGTTCGATGGGGAACGGCCGGCCCACGTTGGCGTCGGAGGGTGCGGTCGCGGAGACCACGGTCCGCCGGAGGATCACCGCCGGGAGCAGCGAACCGGTGAACATCACGGCGATGATGGCGCACAGCACCACGATGTCCCAGCCCGCGCCGGTGGTGCGGGCGACGACGAAGAGTGCGAGTCCGATCAGCTCGAGGACGACCGCCGATTTGGGCACGATGATCGGCCTCGGGATTCCTCCCTGGCTCACCGGGCGGCCCGAGCGGCTCAAGGGCGTGGGGCGGCGACGGAACCGACGACGCTCTGCACCACGGCGCGCGCGTCGGAGAGTCGCCCCGGGTCGCGCAGGATCAGGCGATGCGCGAGCACCGGCGAGGCGAGGCGGGCGATGTCGTCGGGGACCACGTAGGTGCGGCCTTCGAGGACCGCGTTCGCCTGGGCGGCGTGGAGGAGCGCGAGCGACGCGCGTGGGCTCGCGCCGATGGCGATCTCGCCGTGCACGCGCGTCG
>JBBQXR010000340.1:0-3987 GCA_038209455.1 Acidimicrobiia bacterium | reverse complement strand
GCGCCCACGGGGTATGCCGACGCACCGCGCGCGAGCACGGCCGTCCGACGCCCTCTCCCATCCGGACTCTCACCGTCGGCTGAGGAATCTCACCTCATCGGCTCGTGACTGGCGGCCACGAGTTCGCGGGCTCCCGTTCTCGAGGAACGGTTACCGCCGGTCGGGACTTACACCCATACCCCGAGGGCAGTTTTTTGAATGAAACTGTTGCACCGAGGTTACCACCGCAGTCCCGGAAATGAAACTGGTTCTATTTCTGGTGGCGGGCGTCACATCCGTGACGAACCGGGCGACCAGCGTCGAGGCAGACGGCGCAGACCGCAGACCGGAATGCCATCTGCGCGCTAGTGGGGATGGCCGCCGGCGAGCAGGTCGAGTGCGTGGGGCAGGACGGGAAGGATCACTTCGAGCGCCTCGATGGCACCGCCGCTACTCCCGGGGGCGTTCACGATGAGACACTCACCGATGGTGCCCGCGACGGCGCGGGACAGCATGCCGAAGCCGCGACCGTCGGCGTCGCTGGCGCGCCGGATGGCCTCGACCAGCCCCGGAGCCTCCGTCTCGATCACCTTCCTGGTCCCCTCAGGAGTGCAATCGCGCGGACCGAAACCGGTACCGCCGGTCGTGATCAGGAAACCCGAGAATCCCCGGCTGAGGTTGCGCAGCGCGTCCGCGACCTTCTCGACTCCGTCGGCCGTCACCGATCGTTCGACGACGGTTGCCCCGGCCGCGACGAGTCGCGCGACGAGCGCATCGCCGGACTTGTCCTCGCGCACACCTTCGGCGACACCGTCCGACACGGTCAGGACCTTCGCGGCGAAGGTCATGGGGTCCCGTCGCCCCACGCGGCGGCGCGGATGGCGCGACACGCGGCACCACGATCGGTCTGACCGAACACGGCACTGCCGGCGACGAGGATGTCGGCGCCCGCGGCCGCGGCAAGGGGTGCGGTCTCGACGTTGATGCCGCCGTCGATCTCCAACTCCACCGGCAGGCTCCGTTCGTCGACGATCGCACGCGCGGCGCGCAGCTTCTCGAGGACCTCGGGGAGGAACGCCTGCCCACCGAAGCCGGGGTGCACGCTCATGAACTACAGGATGTCGATCTCGGTGAGGTACGGGAGCACCGCGTCGAGCGGTGTCTCGGGGTTCAACACCAGCCCGACGCGCATCCCGTGCCTGCGCATGCGGTCGAAGAGCGGGCGGGGATCGCCGAGCTCGACGTGCACCGTGCAGCTGTTGGCACCGGCGGCGGCGAAGTCGTCGAGGAGGTCACCGGGGTTGTCGATCATCAGGTGACAGTCGAGGTACATCTCGGTGCGGGGCCGGAGCGACTTCACCACGGGTGCGCCGATGGAGAGGTTCGGCACGAAGTGTCCGTCCATCACGTCGACGTGGAGCAGGTCGGCATCGGCGGTCACGGTCTCGACCTCCGCCGCGAGCACGGAGAAGTCGCACGCGAGGATGGACGGCGCAATTTTTCCCATTGCTCGCACGTTATCCGGGGGCCCGCAACGCGAGGACGTACATGCCGTCGGTGTCCGCCGCACCCGGGAGGATGCGAGCCCCGCGGCCAGCCTTGGTCCACGACGGCCCGGTGATGTCGACCGCGGTGAACGCCGGCAGGGCGGCGGCGGCCCGCTCGTCGACGGCCAGCGTCTCGGCCTGGGTCAGGGTGCACACCGAGTAGAGCAGCGTTCCGCCCGGACGGACGACCCGCGCGGCGGCTTCCAGGAGCATCGGTTGCAGTCGGGCGAGTTCGGCCACCATTTCGGGTTGCAGTCGCCAGCGCGCCTCCGGGCGACGGCGCAGGACACCGAGGCCGCTACACGGCGCGTCCACCAACACCCGATCGAATGCTCCGTCGCAAAACGGCAGTTCCGCGCCATCGGCGACGATCGCGGTGACCGCATCGAGTCCGAGCCGACGGCTCGCGGTGGTGATCAACCGGGTGCGTCCCTCATGTCGATCGAGACCTACGACCAGGCCCCGGTCGCCGAGATGCTCGGCGATGGCGGTGGTCTTGCCCCCCGGCGCCGCTCCGATCTCGAGCACCCGTTCGCCCGGCACGACGCCGAGCAGCGCGGCCACGGCCTGACTTGCCTGGTCCTCGGGGGTGGCCCGCCCATCGGCGATGCAGGCCAGTGCGCCGAGGTCGCCCGCGCCGGTGACGAGCAGTGCGTCGGGCAACAGCTCGCCCCGACTCACGAACACACCGGCCGCCTGGAGTTCCGCTTCGACGTCGTCCGGCGTGGCCCGCAAAGGGTTCACACGCAGCGTCACCACGCCCGGCTCGTTCACCGCGGCGCAGACGCTGGCGGCGTCGACGGTACCGAGGTCCGTGATCAGGAGCTCCACGAGCCAATCCGGCAGCGAACTGCGGATACCGATCGCGGTCGCGTCATCACCGTCGGGCAGCGGCCAGGGCGGTCCACTCGCCGCGAGCTTGCGGAGCACGGCGTTCACGTATCCCTTGGCGCGCGGCGCGACCTGGGTCACCGCGGTCACCGTCTCGCCTACCGCTGCGTGTGCCGCGGTCGCGCTCCACAGTTGGTACGCACCCAGGCGAAGCGCGGCGCGCACCGGCGGGTCGAGCTTGGCGATGCGCCGGTCGACGGCCGAGGCGACGAAGTGGTCGAGCGTGCGCTGCCAGCGAACCGTGCCGTACACCCACTCGGTCACCTGGGCGCGGTCCCGGGCGACGAGCTTGGACTCGCGGAGCAGCGCCGGCAGTGCGACGTTCGCGAACGCCCCGTCCTCGATCCGCAACAGCGCGCGGATCGCAACCGCGCGGCTGGTCTCGACCGGTCGCGCGCTCATGCGAAGGGGTCCTCGCGTCGCAGGCCGGTGCGCCAGGCGCCGTACTCCATCGGCTTCTTTCCGGGCGGTTGCACGGTGTCGGGCACGAACCGGCTGTCCTCCATGTGCGCCTGCCACACCTTGAGGCGGTCACCTTCGAATGCCAGCCAGGCACCGGGGCGCGGATTGCCGGCCCGCACGAAGCGCACGTTCTCCTCCGCCGGACGGATCAGGTCGAGTTCGAACTCCGCGACCGTCAACTTCTCTGCGTAGGTGGGCTCCCCCACCTGCGGCGCGGGTGTCGTGGTGCTCACCTCCGGGAGCGTGCGCACCAGCAGGTCGGTCCCGAGTCGGTTCAGACGTTCGTGCAGCTCGCCCGCCGTCTCCGTTGCGCCGATCGTCACCCGGGCCTCGGCGTAGATCGCGCCGGTATCGAGCGTGAGGTCGACCGCCATGATGTCGACGCCGGTCTCGACATCGCCCGCGAGGATCGCCCGCTCGACCGGTGCCGCACCGCGCCAGCGCGGCAGGAGCGAGTAGTGGACATTGACCAGTCCGCCGGGGATCGCGTCCAACAGCGCCTGCGGCAGGATCTGACCGAAGGCCACCACGACACCCAGGTCGGCGTCGAGATCACGCACCTGGTCGACGATCTCACGTGACTTCACGGGCGTCGCCACCGCCAACCCGTGGCGGGTGGCCGCGTGCCTGACCGGGCTGGGTTCGGTGTCCTTCCCACGCCCGCGGCGGCGGTCCGGTTGGGTCACGACCAACACGATCTCGTGGCCGGCGTCGACCAGCGCGTCCAACGGGCCGACGGCCGCGACCGGCGTGCCGAAGTAGACGATCCTCATCCCGCGCCACCTTGGGTCAAAGGTCCACGTCCCGCGTCGGTTTTTGACGCAAGTTGGCGGAAAGTCACAGTTGGCGGATGTCGTCGAGGCGCTCGCGGGCGGCGGCCTCGAGATCGACATCGCGCAGGGCGCGCAACGCCAGCTTGCGCTGATCGGGGTCGAGCCGGTCGATCATGAGGACCCCGTCGAGGTGGTCGAGTTCGTGGAGGAACACCCGCCCGAGCAGTTCGTCGCCCTCGATGACCACCTCGTCGCCGTCGAGGTCGACCCCCGTGATGGTGACCACCTTGGGGCGCACGATCTCGAAGTGGAACCCGGGGATGGAGAGACAGCCC
>JBBQXR010000339.1:0-4001 GCA_038209455.1 Acidimicrobiia bacterium | reverse complement strand
GAGCGTGGCGTGGAGTCCGAGGAGCCGGTGGTGCCGGCGTGAGGTGCGCACGCCTTCGGGACCGCGGACGTGCACGATGCGGTCGCCGGCGACGCCGTTGAACGTCAGCTCGGCGGATTCGAGCGGTTCGCCGGCCAGCGTCTTGATCGGGTAGCGCCAGAGAGCGCCGATAGACAGGGTCATGGTGGGTTCCTTCGGGCCGGCGTGCGACCTTGGTAGCTGCGTCGCGATCACCGGGATCGCGTTGGCCGGTCCGGTGCGACGTAGGTCGTACCGGACCGACCGCGATGAGCAGGTTCTGCTCAGCCGGCGACGAGCTGAGCGGCGACCTGGTGGTCGTAGAAGCGGATCATGGTGGCGGCGATCTCGTCGAGGTTGTCCTCGACGGCGAAGTGGCCTGAATCGAGACGGACGAGCTGGGCGTCGGGCAGGTCGCGGAGGTAGGCCTCGCCACCGGCAGGGGTGAAGAAGATGTCGCCCTGGCCCCAGAAGATGAGGGTGAGCGGTTGCCGGTCGCGTAGCGACTTCTGCCACGCGGGGTAGAGCGCGGCGTTGGTGCGGTAGTCGTAGAACAGGTCGAGCTGCACGCGGTGCGCGTGGGGGCGGGCGAGGAAGTACAGGTCGGTGTTCCAGTTGTCCGGGCTGATCTTGTCCAGGTCGGGGTGGCCGGTGGTGTAGATCGCCTTGACCGTGTCGGGCTGGAGGAAGGCTTCGAGCGGCTTCTCGGTCGTGGGCCCGCGGTCGACCCAGAGGGCGTGACGGATGCCGTCCCACGCTTCGGTGAAGCCCTCTTCGTAGGTGTTGGCGTTCTGGATGGTCTGCCACTGCAGCCAGTCGGGGTGCGCGGCGATGAGCCGGTTGCCGATCGGGCCGCCGTAGTCCTGCATGTAGATGCCCATCGGGCCGGTGAACCCGATCTCGGTGAGCAGTCCGTCGACGATCTCGGCGAGGTGGTCGAACGTGTAGTCCCAGGTGGCCGGATCGGGCATGTCCGTGTTGCCGAAGCCGGGGTAGTCCGGGGACACGATGTGGAACCGCTCGGCGAGCACGGGGATGAGGTTGCGGAACTGGTGCGACGACGAGGGGAACCCGCCGAGCAGCAAGAGCTTCGGGTTGGCCGGGTCTCCCGCTTCTCGGTAGAAGACGCTCAAATCCTGAACCCGAGCGGTGTGGAAGGTGGTCATCTGGATCTCCGGGGTGACGGGCGTCCGACCGTGCGGTCGAGGAACGCGTTGACCCAACAAAAGCGTCCGATGATGAGGACTTCTTACGCCGCCGCCTCGAAAGTTGTCGTGGCGCGAGAATCGTGGCGCAGGAGCAGCGTGCTACCCGCCGTCGATGGCGAGCTCGTAGTAGTCGCACCGTTCCAGCGCGCCGCCCGGCACGTCTGTGTCCCTCGAGTCCGGAGCGAGCGCTTCGGTCCTGGCGTCGCGTTCGGTAGCCCAGTAGGAGACCTCGAGCGCTCGTCCGTTCGGACGGTCGACCAGGAGCCGGAACCCGCGGAACCCCTCGCCGTCGTTTCTGGACACCGCGGTGTTCCGGACGTGGGCGATCACCTCGTCGGCGTGCGCCGCCGGAAACGAGACCTCGCGAATGCGCACCCACATATCGGTCTCCCCCGTGTTCGAAGTCGGCGCCGTGGTCTCGGTCTTCAGCCGTCGAAGTGTTTCACGGCGGCGCGCAGCCCGAGGTAGTCCTCTCGGCACGCGGGACAACTGCGGATGTGCGACGCCACACCCGGCAACCGCGGCGCGGGATCACCGCCCGCCAACTCGATCTCGACGTACTCGTGCAGCACCTCGAAGCTGGCGGCGCAGCCGGCGTCGACATCGTCCACGGCGAGCAGGTCATCGATGTTCGGTCGGTCGTTCATGCGTCCCTCCGACTGGCATCGGGCCGCGCGTAGCCCGCGACGGCGAGGCTCGTCCGCAGTTTGCGTCGCGCGTCGAACATCGTCTTGTAGACCGCGTTGCGGTTGGACCCGAGCTCGCGGGCAAAGGCATCCATCGGTACTTCGTTCAACGCGATCGCGACGAACACCTGGCGTTGTAGATCGGTGAGGTCCTCCTCGATCGCTCGCCGCAGCGCGGCGAACAGCTCGCGGTCCTCCACGTGGCGCTCGGCGGCGACCCCGAGCCTGTCCGGGATGCGCTCCCACGCGTCGTCCTCGAGCACCGCAGGGCGATGTCGCCAGAAGTGGCGGCCCATCTTGGTCGAGACCTCGAACATGACGAACCGGTAGGCCCAGGTCGTGAATCGGCTCTCGCCGCGGAAGTCACCGACCTTTCCCTTGATCGCCATGAGCGCGTCGTCGCAGGCTTGCTGGGCGATGTCATCGAGCTCTGGGCCGATGAGTTGCAGCGATCCTGCACGGCGCGACACCTCGTAACGCGCGACACGCAGCAACAAGGCATGCAGTCGTTCGATGCACTCGTGGTGCTCCGTTCCGGTGGCTTGCAGACCCCGCAGCCACAGCTCGGAGTCCTCGTCGAGCTCTGCCCGCAGTGCGGGGGTCGCGATTTCCGAGGTCGACACGTGCTCGACGGACACGAGGAGACGCTACCCCCCCCACGCCGTGGGATCTCGGTTTCGGGTGGTGAAGGCGCGATGTGCGCGGTGGCCCACGTTCGATCTGGACGAAGGCGATCTCGATTCCGAGGTAAGACGTGCCGATTCCTCGACGCAATCACCTGACAAGTGCGGCCGGCCGCGCCGAAGGACCCGGCCGTCGCCTGCGAACACACCAGAAGCCCTCGTCGATGTCCTTGGTCAGGTCGGACGAGGCGGGGGACGACACGACCAAGACGGAGGATTCCGAATGACGACATCTCTGCAGGACTCGAACGGTGCCACACGGGTCGCGCATCTACTCGGTGCGCCCCTGGCGGAGCACGTCGTGCGTCAGTGGCCGCAGATGGGCGAGATCGTGCGTACCCGCCAGCTGATCGCGGAGGTCGAAGGGAACTTCCCGGAACTCACGCTCGAGGTCGGCCGGCGTCTCCACCAAGATGACGTCGTGGTCGTCGAGTGGACCTGCAACTACGGCGACGGGCGGTTGTACCGGAACGTGACCATCGGCGAGCTCGAACACGGGGAGGTCGTTCGCGTGACCGACTACTGGGGCGAGCCCACCGAGACACCCGCATGGCGCGTGCCGATGACCGACCGGCTCGACATGCCCGGCAATGGCACCTGGCCGGACAACGAACATCTCAGCCATCACTAGGTGGCTGGCAGGAAACGGACTTGGCGCCAGAACGACGAGGCATCCCGCCACGCGGCGTCCTCGGATGTCGCCATTCCAGGCACAAGGAGTGGCGAATCCTGCGTCCTGGCGTGCCGGGCGCCTCGCCGCTCTGGCATCCAACCCATTCCCTGCCAGCCACCCAGCGATCCCGCGAGGGCGCCGAGCTGGCACGGTTCAGGCTCGGCCGGCGAGGACCAGCAGGCGCTAGCGGAAGCCGCTGACGCGGGTTGCTCGCTCTGGCGACTGCGGGACGTCCTGGGGCCCGGCGTCGTACGCGCTGGCCCGCCTCGCCTCGCTCGACGGCCGCGGCGACGATGCCGCCGGCCTGGTCGCGGAAGCGATCAGAGCGACCGAGGCGTTCGGCGCGCCCCTCCCCCTCGCTCGGGTCCGCGGGCACGCCCGCGTGCTCGTCGACGGACCCGGCGAGGGAGAGGCGGCGGCCGAGCGCACCCGTTCGATGCGGTCGACCGTGCCCGTTCGCGCTCCCGGCCGGTCGGATGCCGCGTCGAGCCAGGACTCGAGGAACGGCCGCGCGATCGGTGAGAAGCTGGGCATGTGCACTGGTCTGGAATCGGTCGGCCGCGATGAGCGGCAGAAGCTCGCAGGGTCCCCTCAGGTCGACGAGGCAGGCGATCCTGGACGCCGCCATCGTCCTGGTCGAGACGCGCGGCGCCGAGGGGTTCACGGTGGACGAGGTGCTCATCGAGTCCTCGTCGTCGGCCAGCTCGCTCTATCACCACTTCGGCAACCGCGA
>JBBQXR010000338.1:0-4019 GCA_038209455.1 Acidimicrobiia bacterium | reverse complement strand
CGGCGGGCGCGGCCCGTACGTGGTGCAAGCCGCGATCGCGGCCCGCCACACCGAGACACCGCGCGACTGGCAGCACATCGCGGTCCTCTACGCCGAACTCGGGCGCCTCACCGACTCACCGGTGGTCGAACTCAACCGAGCGGTTGCGGTGGCGGAGACCGAAGGACCCGAGGCCGGGCTGAGCATCGTGGACCGCCTCGACCTCGACGGCTATCGCTATCTCCATTCGACACGGGGCGAGCTGCTGCACCGCCTGGGGCGAAACTCCGAGGCCGCCATCGCGTACCGACGGGCCTTGGCCTTGACCACGGACCCAGCCGAGACCCGCTGGCTCACCCAGCGCCTCGCAACCTTGACGATCGGGCCGCATTCGCACCATCGAGATCAAGGTCAAGGCGACCAAGGGAACGGTCGATAGCACGGCGTGCATCGGCTGCGCTCCGGGATCGGGCTCTTCGCGTTCTACGCGCTCGTGACGTTGATCCCGATTGCGATCCTGGGCGTGATGCTCCAACAGTCGTTCCGATCCGACCTCGACCGACATGGATTGGCCCAGGGGGTTGCCGTCGCCAACTCGGTCGCTCGTTCCGCGATCGATCCCAACCTCTCGGGCGACACACTGGCCAATGGGATGACCTCCGCCGAACGGAGCAAGCTCCTCCGAGTCGCGACGACGCTGGTCGGGAGCGGCGACGCGTTGCAGGTGCGGATCCGTGATCGGGTCGGTCACGTGGTCTTCGACCCACGCACACCGAACGCCGGCCCGACGGGCGCACCCGACCACGAGGTGATCGAGGCCATCCATGACGCGCCGGTTCGCCTCTTGACCCGCCTCAATGCGGACGAGGTCGACGCGTCCAGAGGACTCGGCGCACAGGCGATCGAGGTCTACACGCCGATCCGGTCGTCACCGTCGGGACCGGCCCTCGGTGCACTGGAGATCTACGTTCCGTACGCGCCGATCGCCGCTGCCATCGACCAGAACGCCCACCATCTCACCACGCTGCTCGTCATCGGCTTGTCGGCACTCTGGGTCCTGCTCGCGATCATCACGTGGTCGGTGACCCGTCGCCTGCGACGCGCCGCTGCGGCCCAACAACGGCTTGCACGCGAAGACGGGCTCACCGGCCTCGCGAACCGAACCGGCTTACTCGAACGAATCCCGGAACTGCTCGTCCGCGCCTCCGCGAACCATCCGCTGACCGTCGCGGTCCTCGACCTCGACGGGTTCGCGCACGTGAACAAAGTGCTCGGTCCGGCGAACGGAGATCATTTCCTCCGTCACGTGGCCGAACAGCTGCGCACGTGCGCGGGCGTCGACGATGTTGTGGCGCGTCTGGGTGGCGACCAGTTCGCGATGGCACTCGTCGACAGCAACGTGCGACAAGCCGAGGAGGTGATCGCCCGAATCCGTCACGCGCTCCTCACCGAGGTGGAACTCGGCGGGATCGAACTCGCATCGGAGGTGACGATCGGACTCGTCCAGGGCATTGCCGGCGACGACCCCGACGAGTTGCTCCGCCAGGCCGGCGTCGCGTGCAGAACCGCCAAGCGAGACAACGCCCCGGCCCTCGTCTACGAGCCAACCCTCGAAGGGTTCGACGCCGACCGGCTCCGCCTGGTCACGGAGTTGCGCCACAGCATCAACTCCGAAGCGCTCGCCCTGCACTACCAGCCGAAGATCGCCACGGTGGACGGTCGCGTGACCGGCGTCGAAGCGTTGCTGCGGTGGAATCATCCGACGCGCGGGCTACTGCTCCCCGGCGCGTTCCTCCCGAGTGCCGAGTCGACCGAGCTCATTCTGCCGATGACCGACTGGGTGGTCGACGAGGCCTGCCGTCAGGCTGCGCTCTGGCAGAGGGCCGGACTCGACATCCCGATCGCGGTCAACGTCTCCGCCCGCTGTCTACGCGATCCGGCGTTCGCGGACCGTGTGCTCACCACCTTGATGCGTCACCGCGTCGCCGCCGACCGGATCGCGATCGAGGTCACCGAGACCGCGGTCATCTCGGATCCTGATCGCGCTGCGGCGACGCTGCGCCGACTGGCCCAACGCGGCATGACCATTTCGATCGACGACTTCGGGGTTGGCTACACGTCCTTGGGCTTGCTCGACCGCCTGCCGATCAGCGAGATCAAGATCGACCAGCAGTTCGTCCGTCCTTTGAGCATGGGCATCCGCGCCGGTGCCATCGCACGCGGCATCATCCTGCTCGGGCGCGAACTCGGGCTCACTGTGGTGGCCGAAGGCGTCGAAGACGAGGCGACCCTCGCCGCGCTCGCGCAACTCGGCTGCGACCGCTCCCAGGGTTACGTGATCGCGCGCCCCGCGCCGGTGGAGCAGTTCGAGCGCTGGATGAGGGAACGGGATCTCTCGGTGGTGCGAACCTCTTCCTGACGGTCGTGCGCAACGGGGCGCGTAGCCTGCTGGCGATGGACGGAGGTGGGCGACGGTGAGTCGGCTCGACGAGGTGGGGGAGCAGGACGGGTGGCGTTGCTGGCTCTGTGACGAGGCCGTCGACCCGGAGATGTCGGTCAACGACGCGCGCGGGCCGAGCATCGACAGCATCACCACGAAGGCGAAAGCCAAAGGGCCGGCGCCCGCGGTCGGCACCGAGCGACTGGCCCACCGAGCGTGTAACACCAAGAAGGGCGCAAACGCTCCGGTCGTGCCCTGGGCCGATGAACTCTTCGTCGTGGATCCGGCGCCGATCCTGGGGACCGTCGAGCGCCTGGCCCGCAAGCGGGGTCGCGACGTGATGGCCCGCTGTCCTACCGAGGCGGACGCCAAGGCTGCCGGCGACTGGCTCGTCGATCGGATCGGGCGCCTCGTCCCCGGCCTGACCGTCACCGCGACGGCCGAACCGGGTGGAGGGCAATACCTGCTCGTGCTCACCCGTCGATGAGCCCGGCCCACCGGGCCGGTTCCGGACGCGCGCCGGAAGACGACCTCGCGGCACCTCCGTTCGCAGCATGGTTGGAGGGAATGCGGGAGGCACTCGCCGGCAGGCGCGAGTCCGACGTGCCGTGTGGCGATTGCACCGCATGTTGCCGGGCGTCGCAGTTCGTCCACCTCGACGCCGACGAGACGGCCGCCCTCGCTCGCATCCCGCGGGAACTCCAGTTCCCGGCTCCCGGGCTCCCGACCGGACACATGCTCCTCGGCTACGACGAGCACGGGGCGTGCCCGATGCTGACGGCCACGGGATGTTCGATCTACGACCACCGGCCGCGAGCGTGTCGCACGTACGACTGTCGGATCTTCGCCGCCACCGGCGTCGAGGTCGACGACCCCCGCCAGGCCGACGTCGCTCGTCAGGCGCGTCGGTGGGTCTTTGCCTTTCCCGACCCGGCCGACGAAGCGGCCCGCGCCGCACTCCGCCAACGGGTCGACGTCGTCCGCGCCACCGGAGCGGGCAAACCGCGAGCCATCGAGATCGCCGTCAGAGCCGTCGACGGACCGACCTGAACGCCCTCAGCCCGCGCCGTGCTCGTGGACGGCACGGATCGCGGCATCACGGCGGTCCGCATCGATGAACGCGGCGCGGAACGAGTTGGCGGCGAGCGTGGTGACCTGATCGGCGGTGAGCCCGAGCGCCGCGGCGGTGGCGACGTAGTTCTCACCGATGTACCCGCCGAAGTACGCCGGATCGTCGGAGTTGATCGACACGTTGAGGCCAAGGTCCAACATGCGGCCCAACGGATGGTCAGCCAGCGACGGCACCACCCGCAACTTCACGTTCGACAGCGGACACACGGTCAGCGGCACCTGCTCGTCGACGAGGCGCGCCACCAGGTCTGAACTCTCGAGACACCGAACGCCGTGGTCGATGCGCTCGGCACCGAGGAGGTCGAGTGCCTCACTGATGTACGCCGGAGGACCCTCCTCGCCGGCGTGGGCGACCACGCGGTAGCCCTCGGCGCGTGCGCGGGTGAAGACGTCGACGAACCTCGAGGGCGGGTTGCCGGCTTCACCCGAATCGAGACCGACGCCGAGGATCCGGTCCCGGTAGGGGCGC
>JBBQXR010000337.1:0-4098 GCA_038209455.1 Acidimicrobiia bacterium | reverse complement strand
GTGCAAGTCATCGCGACGCGTCCGGAGTTGCGGCGTCTGATGCTGCTCGCGATGAGCTGCTACCTCATCTGGGGTGCGTTCGTGGTCGTGGAACCCCTCTACGTGCGCGAGGTGCTGCACGGCAGCTCCACCCTGTTTGCTCTCTTGCAGACCGCGTTCGGAGTCGCGTTGCTGATCGCGGGAGTCGTGGTGACCCGCCTAGGGGAGCGCGCAGTCCGCTGGACCGTCGTCTGCGCGGCGACGATGGCGTCGGGTGTGTGCGCGGTGATCTACGTCGGCACGACGGTGGAGGCAATCGCGTTCGTCGGCATCGTGTGCTGGGGAGCGGTCACGGCCTGCTTCCTGGCGCCGCTACGCACTCTGATGCAGCGGGCGGCACCGGTGGCGGTGCACGGTCGGGTCTTCGCGCTCGACGGGTCGTTGCACAGTCTCGGCGACCTGATCGCGTTGCCGCTGATGGGTATTGCGGTTGCGGGGGTCGGCGTCCGGGTGGCCGGCGCCTCGATCGCGGTGGTCCCTGTGATCGGAGGCGGACTCATCTGGCTGCGGTCCCGGCGCGCCGATCTCCGTGCGTCACAGAGGGCGGTGGCCGAGGCGGCGGTACCGGGGACCCGGGCGTAGCCTGGAGCCGTGCGCGCCCGTCTCGAAGCTGCCGATATCACCGATCGGATGGCCACGGTCCCCGATTGGCAGTTGGAGGGTGACGAGATCGTCCGCACCTTCGCATGCCCGGACTTTCCCGCGGCGATCGCGTTCGTGGTGCGAATCGGATTCCTGGCCGAGGCGAAGGACCATCATCCCGACCTCGACATCCGCTGGCGCAAGGTGCGGGCCGCGCTCACGACGCACGACCTCGGCGGCTTGAGCGAGTGGGACTTCGAGTTGGCCGCCGCGATCGATGCCGTGGCGCCATGACCATCGCGGTGGTGGTGATCCTCGTGCTCGGCCTGGGTCTGAGTCTCGTGATTGCAGTGGCCCGGGATCCGGGTCCGACCCCGACCGATGTCGCCATCGGGTACGCGAGTGCATTCGGGGCCGGCGACTTCGACGCCCTGTACCAGATGACCTCGGACGTCGTGCTCCACGGGCAGAATCGCGTCGCCTGGATCGCCGAGCGCGAGGCGCGTCCGAGGGAAGCCGTGGATCCCACCCGCGTGACGGCGCGATCGACCGTGGTCGACGGTGACCACGCCCACGTGCAGATCGCCCTGGCGGAGACCGACGAGACGGTCGGCGTCGACCTCGTATTCCGCAATCGCACGTGGCTGGTGGAATCGTTCGGGATGCCCGGCGCTCCGGTGTGAACGACACCCGACCGGCCGGGGTGCTCCTCACGGGCGGAACCAGCCGGCGGCTCGGGGTCGACAAGGCCACGCTGCTGCTTGACGGAGAAGCGCTCGCCGCCCGCGCCGCCCGCATGTTGTCGGCCCGGTGCGGCACGGTCGTCGAGGTCGGGCCGGGGCACACGGAACTCTCGGCGGTGCGTGAAACTCCCGTCGGTGCGGGTCCGATGGCTGCACTGGTGGCCGGAGTGACGGCATTGCGTGCCGTGGCCCCGGTGGAGTCGGTCGTGCTGCTTGCGTGCGACATCCCGGGCGCCGCAGCCGCGCTCGACGCATTGATCGCCGCGCCTGCGTCGGCAGTCGTGGTGGCGGTCGACGGAGAAGACCGGCACCAGTACGTGTGTGCGCGGTACGGACCGGCGGCCATCGAGCAGGCCATCACCATGTACGCGGCCGGCGAACGGTCGCTGCGTGCGGTCGTGGACGCATTCGACGCGCATGAGGTACTCGAGGTGCGCGGCTTCGCGCCGGAGGTACTCGCCGACATCGACGAACCCGAGGACGCCCGTCGGCTCGGGATCGAACTGCACCGGTAGCCTCCGCAGCGTGACGTCCGCCGTGACCCGCCGCCCGACGACACCGGTCCGCGTCCACGCCTGGACCGGTGCCACCGAGCGGGAACGGCCGGATTCGGTGGTGACCGAGGAACCGATGGAGATTCGGATCAACGTCCCCGACGGGACCGTGACCCCGCTCGCGGTGATCATGCGGACACCCGGCAACGACTTCGAGTTGGCGGTCGGGTTCTGTCTCACCGAGGGCATCATCGACGGCGCCGACGATCTCGCGGAGGTCCGATACTGCCTCGGGCCGGACGCACAGCAGGAGTACAACGTCGTCACGGTCGCAACCCGTCGTCCAGTCGACCTCGACGGTCGCGATCGGAGTTTTGTGAGCAGCGCGAGTTGCGGGGTGTGCGGCAAGACGTCGTTGGACCAACTCGAAGTGGCGTGCGCGCCGCTCGCCGCCGGGCCCGCGATCGAACTCGCCGTGCTCCTCGAACTGCCCGACCGGTTGCGGGCGGCCCAGAAGCTCTTCGACACCACCGGCGGACTCCACGGTGCGGGACTCTTCAGTGCGGCCGGTGAGTTGCGCACGGTGCGCGAGGACGTCGGGCGGCACAACGCGGTCGACAAACTCGTCGGCCACGCGGTGCTCGCGGGTGATCTGCCGCTCTCCGACGCGGTCCTGGTGGTCTCGGGGCGGGTGAGTTTCGAGATCGTGCAGAAGGCGGCCCGCGCCGGAATCGCGGTGATCGTGGCGATCTCGGCACCCTCGAGTCTCGCGGTGGCGACCGCGGCGCGACTCGGCCTCACCCTCGTCGGGTTCGTCCGGGACGACCGCGCCAATGTCTACGCCGCGCCCGAGCGCGTGGTCGCCGCCTGATGGCCTGGCCCGGTTCCGCACGGATCAAGGCCCCGAAGCGCGCCCGGCGCGATCTCTGGGTCGGCTTCTCGCCGAACGGCATCGGCCAGCAGAAGCCCAACCACTTCCTCGACATGGCCAAGACCGTGTGGGTGAACCGGCGGAACCTGCCCTACGCGTGGCGGATCCTGCGGCGGGGGGTGTGCGACGGCTGTGCACTCGGCGTCGCCGGGTTCCACGACTGGACCATCTCCGGCGTGCACCTCTGCACGACGCGGCTCAACCTGCTCTCGCTCAACACGATGGGTGCGCTCGACGAAACGGTGCTCGGTGATGTCGAGGCGCTCCGCCGGCTTTCGGGCGCCGAACTCCGCAACCTCGGTCGATTGCCGTATCCGATGATCCGTCGCGCCGGAGAGCGCGGGTTCCGGCGCGCCACGTGGGACGAGGCACTCGATCTCGTTGCCGACAAGATCCGGACCGCGGAGCCCGATGCGTTCGCGCTCTACCTGACCGCTCGCGGCATCACCAACGAGGTGTATTACGCCGCGCAGAAGACCGCCCGCTTCCTCGGGACCAACAACGTCGACAACGCAGCGCGGGTGTGTCACGCGCCGTCGACCACCGCGCTGAAGCGAGCGATCGGCGCCGCCGCCACCACGTGCTCGTACACCGACGTGATCGAGAGCGACCTGATCGTGCTGTTCGGCAGCAACGTCGCCAACGGGCAGCCGGTGTTCATGAAGTACCTCTACCTGGCCCGCAAGCGCGGGGCCACGGTGGTGGTGATCAATCCGGTGCGCGAACCGGGGCTCGAGCGGTACTGGGTGCCGAGCAACGCGGAATCGGCCATGTTCGGGACGAAGATCGCGGATGAGTTCTTCTCGGTGCACACCGGCGGTGACGTCGCATTCATCAACGGCGCCCTCAAGATTCTCGTCGAGCGTGACCAGATCGACCACGGGTTCGTCGACGCGCACTCCGAAGGCTTCGCCGAACTCTGCGCGGAGCTCGCGACCGAGGACTTCGCCGATCTCGAACGGCTCTCCGGGACGACCCGGGCCGAGATGGAACGCTTCGCCGACCTCTACGGAGGTGCGGCCTCGGCGGTCCTCGTGTGGTCGATGGGCATCACCCAACACCGGCGCGGCACCGATGCCGTGACCGCGATCGCGAACCTCGGTCTGGCGCGCGGGAACGTCGGGCGGCGGGGGAGCGGCCTCATGCCGATCCGTGGTCACTCGGGAGTGCAGGGCGGGGCCGAGATGGGTGCCTACGCCACCGCGTTCCCCGGCGGGGTCGCGATCGACGCGTCGAATGTCGCAGCGTTGACGGAGCGTTACGGGTTCCCGTTCGGCGACCGGACCGGGCTCACCGCCGAGGATATGGT
>JBBQXR010000336.1:0-4113 GCA_038209455.1 Acidimicrobiia bacterium | reverse complement strand
AGGCGCGCCGGTCCCGAACCTCTTCATCTCGCCCAGTTCCCACCCGGGTGCGTTCGCCACCCCCGGGATCGGATACGCGTCGACGCTCAGGCTGTGGGAGGACACGCTCGGGCTGCCCTGCCTCGCCAACGCCTGCACCGCGACCGACCTGCGGCCGATCACCAACGTCTGATCAGGAAACCCCGGCCGCGACCTTCGCTTCACGACTCTCCCGCCGCCGGTCGCTGCGCGCCGCGGCTTTCCCCATCCGGGCGATGAAGGCGACGAGCGAATCGCGCGCCACCTCGGCCTCGGACGTCAGCCCTTCGAGGTGCTCGACGTCCCAGCGCTGCACGACGATGGGCACCAGGATCTGGTGGTAGTGCACGGAGAAGTCGTACACACCGGCGTCGGCGATGATCCGCGCCTGCCGTGCGAAGTCGGCGATGCCGGTCCCGGGCATGGCGAACCCGCGCACGACCCGGTCCATCGCCATGACCATCTCCGACGGGTGGCGCGCCAGTGCCTCGGTCGCGACGTCACGGTAGAAGAGGTGGTGCAGGTTCTCATCGGTGGCGACCCGGATCATCACCGCGCGCCCGGCCGGGTCGTCCAGCAGTTGGCCGGTGTTCCGGTGTGAGATGCGAGTCGCGAGTTCCTGCAATGTGGTGTACACGAGCGCGTCGGCCACCGCGTCGAAGCTCGGAGCCTCGCCGACGGACACCTGATGCATCCGACCCCGTTCGAGCGCGATGGGATCTACCGAACGCGTGACCGTGAGGTAGTCGCGGATCACGATCGCGTGCCGCCCCTCCTCGGCTGTCCATCGGCGGGTCCACTCCGCCCACGCGCCGTCGCTCCTCGCGCTCATCAACGTCGCGAAGTAGTACGGAAGGTTGTCCTCGGTGAGCAGGTTCACGACCAGCGCACACCGCGCCGCTTCCGAGAGCTGGATCTCGTTCGGATCCCACTCGTCGGTGGCGGTGAAGTCGCGGCCGCGGCTCCACGGCACGAAGTCGTGCGGGAACCACTCCTTGGCATTCTCGAGATGACGTTCGAGGAGCGCGGCGACGGTCGGCTGGAGATCCGAGGGAAGGTTCGTCATCGTCATTGCCCCGAAGGTTGCCACGTCCGGCGGGCGATGTCCCGCCGGAACGCCAATTTCAGACACCAAAACTTCCATGACACGGAAAGGTCAGATACCCGACGTCAGACGCCCAACCTCAAGACACCCAACCTCAGACGTGCAGTGTGGTCACCACCGGCAGGTGATCGGACCCCGTGCGGCGGAGGTGCTCGGCCAGGCGCCGGCCCGGCTCGGGAACGGGCCACACTCCGGAATCGAGTACCGCACCCTCGACGGGATCGGCCCCCCGCACCATGACGTGATCGAGACGCGCGATCGGCGCGTATTCATCGGTCGGGCACGCATAGGGGTGGGTGGGTTCGAGACGGGACAGTTCGGTCAGCGCGTCGATGAACCCGTGCGCACCGACGATCTCACCCAGATCGGTGCCGACGGTGTCCTCGTTGCAGTCACCTGCGATGACGTCGACGGTCCGGGCATCGGACGGGAAGGCGGCCAGCGCCACCGGGAGCTGCTCCCGCCGGAGCTCCGGATGGTCGGCATCGAGATGGACGCTCATGATCCGGGCCGGTCGACCCGACCCGAGATGGCGCGCCTCGATCGTCGCCGCAACGTTGCCGTCCCCCGACAGGTCCACGGCGGCCGGCCGGACGTCGGTCCATGCCGCGCGGCGCCAGAGGACCGCGGTGCCATTCGGTTCCCACGGGTGATCCGGCGTCGACCACGACGACCAGAGGTCCGGGCCGTTGCTGCACTGATGCGCCGCGTATCCCGGTCCCAAGGCATCGAGCGTGACGGACAAATCGGGCGGTGTCGTCTCTTGCAGGCACATCACGTCGGCGGCGAAGGACGCGAGGAGGAGCGCGACCAGGTGGGCGCGGGCGGTCCGGTCGAGCAGCATCGGGTCCAGATCGGTGGGATAGAACGCCGGCGCCGCCCACGGTGCGGCCAGCACGTTCCAGGTGACCACACGGATCGGGTCGCTCGCCATCGCGCCAGGTTCTCACACGAATCTCAGGTGATTGCGGCCGAGTTCTCAGTTGCTGGTGTCATCCTCACTTCCGCCCGTCGTCTCGGGCTGCCCGGTTCCGGAGGTCTTCATGTTCACTCGCCGTATCCCTGCCATCCGCCTCGCCGCGGTCGCCGGCACTCTCGTGCTCGCCGCCGCCGCCTGCGGTTCGAGCGGCTCGAGCGCCGCGAGCAACAACGTCGCCTCGCTCTCCAAGAACGGGAGTTCGTCGTCGGGCAGTACGCAGAAGTCGACGAGCGTGAGCCCGGCCGAGTTCCGGAAGCAGTTGCTCGCGTACGCGCAGTGCATGCGTGACAACGGCGTGACCGCCTACCCGGACCCGCAGTTCGATGCCAACGGGAACCCGCAGTTCAACCGTGGGGACGGCCAGGGATTCGACGCGCTGCGCAACAGCCCCAACTTCGACAAGGCGCGCACCGCGTGTGAGAGCAAGCGACCCGACTTCGGTTCGCAGTTCCAGCGCACGCCCGCCGAGCAGGCCGCATTGCGCAAGAACCTCCTGAAGTACGCCAAGTGCATGCGCGGCAAGGGCGTCGACTTCCCCGATCCCACGTTCGACGCCAACGGCCGTCCGCAGTTCACCCGGAACGGCGCCCCCGGCGGCGCCCAGGGCCAGAACCGTAACGACCCCACGTTCCAAGCCGCGTCAACGGCGTGTCGCCAGCAGGTGGGTGGCAACATCGGCCGCGGTCCGGGTGGCGGCGGTGGCTTCGGCGGCGGTCGCGGCTTCGGCGGCGGCGGTGGCGGTGGCGGCCAGGCGCCGGGCAACTCCGGGCCGGCCACGCAGTCGAGCACTTCGGCCAACTGATGACGCGTCGACGGTGGGTCGGCGCGATCGCGGCCCTGATCATCGTCGGCGGAGTCATCGCCGGCGTTGCGGTCACGTCCTCGGGGAGTTCCGGGTCGGCGTCCGCATCTGCGACCAAGACCAAGACGTCCACCAGCCTCCAAACGGTCGAGCGGCGGACGTTGTCCACGACCCAGGACGTGAGCGGGACGATCGGATTCGGGACGCCGACGAACGTGACGCTCGGCGGTGGGTCGTCCTCCACGGCAGCCTCGTCCAGCTCCGCCTCGTCCAGTTCGGCCCGGAGCACGACCGCTGCGACCACTGCCGCGAGCACGAGCAGCGGATCGGGCACGATCACGGCCCTCCCGGCAGTCGGGTCGACGATCCAGGCCGGCCAGTCCCTGGCCGAGATCGACGGTACGCCGAGTGCGTTCCTCATGATCGGCACGCGACCGGTCTGGCGCACGCTCACGAGCGGCATCACCGACGGTCCCGACGTCCTCCAACTCGAGCAGACCCTCGCGGTGCTCGGCTACGGCGGATCACTCACCGTCGACTCCACCTTCACCAGCGGCACCGCGAGTGCGATCGACGCGTTCCAGCGCGATCGCGGGATTACCGAGACCGGCGAACTGACCACGCAGCAGGTGGTGTTCCTGCCCGGGACGGTGCGGGTCGCGTCCCAGACCGGGACGATCGGCGGATCGGCGACCGGCGGCATCCTCACGGTCACCGGCACCACACCGCAGATCCACGTGGACCTCGACGCGTCGCTCGTCGCCTCGGCCAAGCTCGGTGACGTCGCCGCGGTCGACCTTCCGAACTCGAAGACCGTCAACGGCACCATCTTCGGCGTCGGCGCGGCGACGAGCACCACCGCGACCGGCCAGGGCAACCAGGGATCGACGACCACCACGACGGTCGGCGTCACGCTCGTCGTTCCCGGTACCGATCTGGCGCAGTTCGACGGCGCCGCGGTCGTGATCCATCTCGTCACCGCCCAAGCCACCGACGCGTTGTCGGTCCCGGTGAAGAGCCTGCTGGCCCTCGCCGAGGGGGGCTACGCCGTCGAGCGGGTGCGCGGTGGCGTCCACCAGCTGGTGAAGGCGACCCCCGGGACCTTCGCAGGAGGGTTCGTGCAGGTGACCGGGGACCTCCGGGTCGGTGACTCCGTCGTGACCCCGTGAACGTCGTCGATCTCGTCGACGTCACCAAGACCTACGACAG
>JBBQXR010000335.1:0-4132 GCA_038209455.1 Acidimicrobiia bacterium | reverse complement strand
GACGATTGCGAGCGAGGCCTCGGCCACGATGACCACCCCGACCCCGAGGAGCGCGATCGACAACATCGCGGGCAGGACGTTCGGGACCAGTTCTCGGAGCATCACGCGCCCGTGCTTGGCGCCCTGGGCGCGGGCGGCGGTGACGAACTCCCGCTCCGCCCACGAGAGGGTCGCGGCGCGCGAGATGCGCGCGAGGACGGGGACGGAGACGATGGCCAGTGCGACCGTCACCCACGTCACCGAGTTCCCGAGGAAGGTCACGATGGAAATCGCGAGGACGAGGGGAGGGAACGCGAGGAGGATGTCGGTGCTGGCGCCGAGCACGGCGCCGACCCGACCCTTGAAGTAGCCGGCGAGGATCCCGAACAGGCCGCCGATCGCGAAACCGATGATCACCGAGAAGAAGCCGATCTCGAGCGATGCACTGGTCCCGTTGGCGACGAGCGAGAGGATGTCCTCGCCACTGCTGTCGGTCCCGAGGATGTGGCCGGAGGAGAACATCGGGAGCTTGAAGTTGCCGACATCGTTCTTCGGGTCGGGGAGGAACGGGAGCTTCTGGCCGGTGACCACGCCGGCGATCGCGATCACGATCAGGAGCACGAGCCAGAAGACGCACAGCCAGCCGCCGAAGCCGATGCCCTTCTTCTTGGACCGGCCGGGCGCGGCCTCGACCGCGGCCATCGTGATGGAAGCGGCATCGGCGGGAGCGAAGGTGGCCGTCTCGCTCCGCACGATCGCGGTGGCGAGGTCGTGGCCGCTGTCAGGCGATTGCTCGGGCATGGCGAATCCGAGGGTCGAGGACGGTGTACAGGATGTCGACGAGGAAGTTCACCAGAACGTAGATGATCGCGATGATCGCGATGATCGCCTGGGTCTCGACGACCTGGCTGCCCAGGATGGAGCGGACCAACTCGTTGCCGATTCCGGGCAGGTTGAAGATCTGCTCGACGATGATCGCGCCACCGATGAGCGCGCCGACGTTGAGGCCGGCGACGGTGAGCAACGTGAGGCTCGACGGCCGGAACGCGTGGCGCATGAGGACCCGCCGGGCGGGGATGCCCTTCGACTTCGCGGTGGTGATGAAGTCCTCCTGGAGCGTGGCGATCATGTCCGACCGCAGCAGGCGCATGTACACCGCGATCTGTGCAATCGCGAGGCTGATCGTGGGCAGGAGCATCTGGGTGAAGTTCTCGTGCGTGAACGGTGTGAGGGGAAAGTCACCGACTCCGATGTACTGCGTGGGTAACCCCGCATTGGGATTCTTCGCGACCCAGATCTGGAGGGCGAGCGCGGCGAGGAACGCAGGCATCGCGAGCATTGCGAACATGATCACGTTGGTGGTCCGGTCGAACATCGATCCACTCTTGTACGCGGCGTAGATGCCGAGTGGCAGTGCGATGATCAGCGCGAGCAGCTGGGCGTAGATCATCAGCTCGATCGAGACCGGGAGTTCTTTGCCGATGATCGTGCTGACCGGGGTTCCGGTGGTGGCGTTGTCGCCGGTGCCCGTGTACTTCAGACCGAAGTCGCCCTGTGCCGCGTTGCCCAGCCACCGTCCGTACTGGACGAAGAACGGGTCGTTGAGGTGGAGCGACTCCTTGAGCCGTGCCTTCGCCGCCGGACTCGCGAACGGGGCGACCTTGTCGATGATGGTCGAGCCGGTCGTCGCCTCTTGCAGTTTGAGCATGGAGAACGACAGGAAGGTGACGATGAAGACCACGATCAGGAGCCGGACGACTTTGAAGACGGCAGTTCTCATGGTTGCGCCTCCAAAGTCATCCGGCCCGCGATCGTCTCGTTCCGCGTATTCGTGACTACTTCGACTTCCAGATACCGACCGTCTGATGGATACCGGCGATCATCGGGACCGGCTTGCCCGTCGGGTTGCCGTCCGCGTCGGGGAGGGGCGTACCGAGGATGCCGTGGATGTTCGGCTGGGTCGCCACGAACCACTGCGTGTACCAGGTCCAGAGGTTGTACAGCTGGTCGGTCATCCGCTTGTTGAAGGTCTCGTAGGCCTTCTTGCGGACGGCCGGGTCGCTGTGGGTGCGGCCGTCGTCGAGCGCCTTGTTGATGATCGGGTCGTCCAGGTGGTTGAAGTTGACGATCGAGCCGCCGTAGAACCAGACGTAGAGCGTGTCCGGGTCCTGACCGGGATAGTTGCGCCACCCGAAGGCGTCGACGTTGCCGCCGATCGCCTGGCTGATCAACGTGGCCTGGTCCACCGGCTTCGGCAGGTTGACGGTGATGCCGACCGCGTTCAGCTGGCGCTTGACCTCCTGGAAGAGGGTCTGGGTCGACTGGTCGAACGTCGACTGGATGTTGAACTCGAACTTGCCGCCGTGGCTCGCCTTGACCTTGGCGACGAGCGCCTTCGCCGCGGCGATGTTCTGGGTGGGCATCTTCAGGTTCGGCAGGTAGCCGGTGACCTTCGTGTCGAAGACCTGGCTGGCGAGGCGGCTCGTGCCGTCGTTCGACAACTGGTTGAGTCGGTTCCGGTCGACTGCGAGCGCAATCGCACGGCGGGCGTCGATGTCGTCGAGCGGCGGGCGGGTCACGTTGATCAACGTGTGCGACAGCTCCATGCGGCCGTCGGGCTCGGCGACGATCGTCGCGTTCGGCGAGTTGGTCTTGACCGTGTTGAGGTCCTTGCCGCCGCTGCTGTGGGTGATGTCGATGTCGCCACCCTGGATACCGGTGAGTCGTGAGGAGCTCTCCTCGTTCGGCTTGAAGTTGATGCCGTCGAGGTAGGGGAGACCCTTGCGCCAGTAGTCCGGGTTCTTGACCGTGCTCACGTCACCGGTGGTGGCGTCGAAGCTCTTGAGCTTGAACGGGCCGGTCCCGATGAGGAGCTTGTCGCACCCGTCACCCGCGTTGAGCTGGGCAGGAGCCGCGATGCCGGTGCGGCCGCTCGTCCAGAGGAAGGCCGGGAAGTCGACCCACGGGGTGGTCGTGTGCACCACGACCGTGTCCGTGCCGAGGGTGTCGACGGACGCAATGTTCTTGAAGACGAAGTTGAGCAGGATTCCCTTGCGCCACTCGTCGATGTTCTGCTTGACCGCAGCGGCGTCGAGGGGCTCACCGTCGTGGAACTTGATGCCGGGGCGGAGCACGATGGTCCACTGGGTCGAATCGGCGTTGCCGGTGACCGACTTGGCCAGGTACGGCGCGTAGACGTCCGGGTCCTGGGTCGGCTGGGTGAGGGTGTCGTAGATCGCGCTCACGACCATGATCGCCGAGATGGCGAACTGGCCCCGGGGCGGGCAGAACGCGGTGGTCTTGCCCTCGAGGCTGTAGGTGACGGTGCCGCCGTACACCGGCTTCTGGTTGCCGGTGTCACCGCTGGCGCCGGAGGTGGTGGTGCTCCCGGCGCTGCCGCCGCCGGAGCTGCCGCCGCATGCCGCGGCGAAGAGCGCCACGAGCACGAGCAGTGCAATGAAGAAGAAGGGTGCCTTGCGGCGCCCAGCCGTGGTGTGTCGCACGTTGTCCCCCCGGTGAGGTCGGGACCGGGGTCCCGACGTTGGTGTTGCGGCTTGCGGTCGATGTGGCCGGGGATCATGCCCGACACACGTGAAGTCCCGCAACGTAGGAAGTGCGATCGCGGTTGTCAACCATCCTGACTGGTCGCGCGACCCTGTGTCGGGTCACGGCCCGAACGAGTCCCGGCCCAGTACCGTCGGGGCGTGGACGACGGCCGGCTCCGGATCTCACCCACCGCGGTGTTGGACCTCCGGGAGTTGGAGTGGCGGGTGAGCCGATCCGGAGGCCCGGGCGGTCAACACGCGAACACGTCGGACACACGGGTGGAGGTCGTGCTCGACCTGCGTCGGTGCACCTCGCTCGCGCCCCGCCAACGTGCGCTCATCCTCAGCCGGTTGGGGCCGGTGGTGCGCGCGATCGCCGCCGACACCCGATCCCAGGCTCGCAATCGTGAGCTGGCGCTCGAGCGACTCTCCGGCCGGTTGGCGAACGCGCTCCGGGTGGAGCCGCCGCGACGGGCCACCAAACCGTCGCGAGGTGCGCGCGAGGACCGTTTACGGACCAAACGCCACCGATCGGATACCATGCGCGGCCGTACGCGACCCGGGCGCGACGAGGACTGATGGGCCGAGATCGATGAGCGTCGTGCGCG
>JBBQXR010000334.1:0-4180 GCA_038209455.1 Acidimicrobiia bacterium | reverse complement strand
CGGGTCGCGCTCCGCGCGCAGTGATGGCGGACGTACCCCGTCCGCCCGAGCCCGCTCCGGTACGGTCGTTGCGAGTGCGCTGTTCCTGCTGTGGCCGAGATCGACCGTCCGTCGTGCTCTCCCGTCGCGATGACGTGCGGTTGTGCCGGGAGTGTGTGGACGCTCTCGCGGCGCGACTGGGTGTCACCTCGACCCCGACCCTGCCGGTCGCCGACATGGCCATGGCGGTCTCGTTCTACGAGCGAGCGGGGTTCGAGGTGCGGATCTACCGCGACGCGAACGGAGATCCGGGCGAGGGCTTTGCGTTCGTGCACTACGAGGAGGCCAGCGTCTTCGACCTCGACGCGGCCGACGTCGAGCCTGACGCCAATCGCGCCGGCTGCTATCTCGTCGTCCCCGATCCCGATGCGTGGCACCGACGCCTGACCCGAGCGGGCATCGCCGTCAGTCCGATCGACGATGAGCCCTGGGGCATGCGTGAGTTCGCCCTCACCGATCCCTCCGGCAACCGGATCCGGATCGGGCACCCCATCGATTCCGCCGCCGACTGAAGCGCGCCGAGAGCGCCCGTCAAGCTCGGGGGAGGCCCAGCACGCGCTGGGCGATGATGTTGCGCTGGATCTCGCTGGTGCCGCCGGCGATCGTGTTGGCGAAGCTGACGAAGAAGCTCAGGGCCCAGCGGCCCGCTTCCTCGCCCCGTTCCTCGTCGGTCACCGGCCCGTAGGCGCCCTGGATCTCCATTCCCAACTCGTAGAGGTCCTTGCCGAGTTCGGAACTGGCGAGCTTCATGTAGGAGTGCTCGGGCGCCGAGGCACCTTGGGCGAAGCTGGTGAACCCCTTGTACCCGAGTGCCCGCAGGCTCATCGCGCGCTGGTACCCCTCGGCGATCCGGCGGCGGACGATGGGATCGTTGGCGACGCCACGGCGATGGGCGAGGTCGACGAGACCGGTGATGGTCTGCTCGAGCCGGGCCACGCCTTCGACCCAGAGGCCGGCGCGCTCGTGGGCGAGGGAGCCCTGCGTGATGCCCCAGCCCTGGTTGAGTTCGCCGACGAGCCGGTCGACCGGCACCTCCACGTCGGTGAAGAACACCTCGGCGAAGTCGGCGTTGCCGTTGATGTGGGTGAGCGGGCGGATGTCGATGCCGGGCGTGTCCATGTCGACGATCAGGAGCGAGATGCCCTTGTGCTTGGGGACGTCGGGATCCGTCCGCACGTAGAGGAAACACTTCTCCGCCACCATCGCGTAGGAGGTCCACACCTTCTGCCCGTTGACGACGAACCGGTCACCGTCGAGCACGGCGCGTGTCTGGAGGCCGGCGAGGTCGGACCCCGCGTTGGGTTCGCTCATGCCGATGCACCACACGGTGTCGCCCCGGATAGCGGCGGGCGCGAGCGCCTGCTGCTCCGGCGTGCCGACGTCGAGCAGGCTCGGTGCCACGATCGCGTAGCCGGGAAAGTGGAGTGATCGCGGCACGCCGCGCGCCGCCATCTCCTCGAGGTAGACGAGCGTCTGGATCGCGGTCGCGTTGCGGCCACCGAGTTCGGGTGGGTATCCCGGGATCATCCACCCGTGGTCGAACAGTGTGGCCTGCCACTTGCGAGCCCACTCGGGGATGATCTCGGGACCTTCCCCGCTCGCGAAATCACGCCGGGTGCGGGCCTGCGCCGGGGTGTGTTCGTCGAGGAACGCGCTGAGTTCGGCGCGGAACGCTTCGACGTCGGGTCCCCAATCGAGGTGCACGGGGCGAACTCAGCCCTCGAGTGGAGGCATGAACGGCGGAACTCCCGTATCGCGTCCGCCGGTCAGCTGATCACGGGCGGCGGTGAGCGAATCGAGCGACCACACGTCGGTGGCCGCGACCTCGGTCGCCGGGCGCCAGCCCTGGAGCATCTGCGCCTTGCCGCCGCCCACGGCGAACACCTGACCGGTGATCCCATCCGAGTCGGGAGAGGCGAGCCACACCGCCATCGCGGCCGCGTTCTCCGGGGCGAAGCGGTCGAAGTCGCCTTCCTTCTGGCTCATGAACTCGCCGGCGACGGCTTCGGTGAGGCGGGTGCGCGCGACCGGGGCGATCGCGTTGACCCGAACACCGATTCGTTCCAACTCGCGCGCCAGCACGATGGTCATCGACGCGATCCCGGCCTTGGCCGCTGCGTAGTTCACCTGGCCAGCGTTGCCGTAGAGGCCCGACTCGCTCGCGGTGTTGACGATCGTGGCGCCGACCGGGCCGCCGGTGTCCTTGCTCTGCTGCCGCCAGTACGCGGCGGCGAACCGACTGGTCGTGAAGTGCCCCTTCATGTGGACGTCGACGACGGCGTCCCATTCGGCCTCGTCCATGTTGAAGCTCATCTTGTCCCGCAGGATCCCGGCGTTGTTCACCACGACGTCGAGGCCGCCGAAGGTGTCGACTGCCTGCGCGACGAGCGCGCGACCGCCGTCCCAGGAGCCGACGTTGTCGTCGTTCGCCGCGGCACGACCGCCGGCCGCGGTGATCTCGTCGACCACCAGTTGCGCGGGTCGCTGATCGGCGCCCTCGCCGGTGGTCTCGCCACCGAGGTCGTTGACCACCACGGCCGCGCCCTCACTCGCGAGCATGAGCGCCTCGGAACGGCCGATGCCGCGCCCCGCACCCGTGACGATCGCAACTTTCCCCTCGAACCGACCCATTAGGACCCCTCCGCTACCTGACACGAACGTCAGACTCTATTGCCCGTCCGCTCGCACGCCCAGCAAAGAATCAGCAGCGCGGGTCGGACCAGGTGAGGCGGTCGCCGATGCAGCGAGGACCGGCGAAGATGGTGAGGTCCGACGCGCGGCTCACCGCGCCGTGGGAGTCGGTGACGGTGAGTCGCACCCGATACGGGCCGGGCTGGTCGAGCGCGAGCCACGGCCGGGTCGACTCGGGAAACGCGAGGACCCAGGCGCTGCCGGCGGGTGCGGCCACCAACTGCCAATGTGCGGTGAGGGTGTCGTGATCAGCGTCGCAACTCGCGGCGGAGTCCAGCCGGAGCCATGACTGCGCCGGCGCGTTCTCGACGTCCGGGCCCGGGTCGGCGCCGGGCGCGGAGTTCCCCGCGCCGGGCAACAACGTGACGGCGCCGTCACGTGCGGTCCTGATGAACGTGCCGGTCTCGTTGGTCGTGAGGTTGCACGCGCCGTCGGCGTGGCGGGGGACGAACGGGAGTCCGTGGAGTTCCACATCGGTCTTCGGTGCGACCACGTCGACCGCCGACGGGTTCACCGTGACGCCGAGCCGTCCTCGTCTGGTGCGCCGGGCCGTGAAGCCGCCGGGCGCCGAGACGGTCCGTGTCGAATCGCGGTCCACGCTCCGTGGGGTGCCGTCGAGGTGCCGGTCCCGAATCGTGATGTGGCCGGCGGCGTCCTGGGTGGCGACGACCACGCGGTCGCCGGCAGTGTCGGTGAGCCGGAGCCGCACCCGGCCGTCGGTCAGGGGCACCGACTCCATCACCGGCGCCGCGTCGCCGATCCGAGTCGGGTACGCGATGGACACCGAGCGGGTGATCGGTGCGACGGCCGCGGCGGTCGAGTCGAGCGCCGTGTGAGTGGTGAGCACGCGGTTGGCTGCCTCGTGGTTGCTGGTCCGGGTCGTCAATGCGAGCGGACCGCCACTCGTCGCGAGTCCGGTGTCGATCCGAGCGCCACCGTGCTCCCATCGGCCGCCCGACGCGGTGGGGAGGAAGGTGCCGCCGCTCGTGCCGCCACCGTTGCCGTGGGTCACCCAGGTGAGCTGGTCGCCGGGGGTGGCCGTCACCGCGTCGAACGTCACCAGGTAGCGGTTGTCGACGAACTCGAACCGGCGCTGGAACTTCGCGGTGGCGTACGCACTGGTGACCTGCGCCCGGTCCCAGGAGGCGGTGTCCGCCACGCCGGTGATCGTCGCCTGACCGTCGATACCCGGCGGCGGCCCGGCCCGGTCGTTCATCCACACGATCGAAGGGAAGAACAGCTCGGACGGACCGTGGCCGTTGACGAGGATCAGGTTGTGGTCGGGCGCCTGGCCGACAAGCCCGCGCTGTTCGTACGTCATGTACCCGGGGTCGAGGAGCAGACGCTCGCCGTAGGCGTGCATGAGGTAGCTCGCCGTGTCGGGCTGTTCGTGAGCGGCGCCCGCCACCTGGCCGAGACCTTCGCGGTCGCGGCCCAACTCCATGGCGGC
>JBBQXR010000333.1:0-4189 GCA_038209455.1 Acidimicrobiia bacterium | reverse complement strand
ATGATGCGCATCGTCCACGGAGCCCTGCGCCGCGACCTGGGACGGACCCGAGTCGCGCTGTCCGGCGACGAGCCCCCCGCCGCACCGGCCCGCCAGGCCATCGCCCGCCATCTCGGGTGGATGATGACGTTTCTCCGTGATCACCACGCCGCGGAGGACGCCGGCCTCTATCCACTGGTCCGAGCGCGGCGGCCCGATGCTGCGGCGCTCCTCGATCAGATGCAAGCCGATCACAACCGAATCGAACCGGCCATCGCCGAACTCGAGGCCGCGGCCCTCGCCTACCTCGCCCACGACAGCGGCGACGAGCGCAGCCGAGTCCTCGCTGCGCTCGATGGCCTCGACGCGACGCTGTTGCCCCATCTCCTGGCCGAGGAGGAAACGATGATGCCAGTGGTATCGGCCACGCTCAGCGACACCGAATGGCGGCGGTGGGATCAGGAGTACAACCTCAAACCGAAGTCCTTCCCGGAACTCGGGTTCGAGGGCCACTGGCTCATCGACGACCTCGGATCGGCTGATCGCGACCTCGTGATCCACCTCGTCCCACTGGTGCCTCGGGTGATCCTCCTGAAGGGCTTCGCCCGGACCTACCGGCGCCGCGCCTCCGCGTGCTGGAGCGCGCCACTTCCGGATCGGCGGGTGCACAAGCGCGGCCGGTTCGAAGTCGTCGTCCAGACCGACCGCGACGCCATCTGGGCGACCCTCTGCGATGTGACCCGGGTCGGCGAATGGAGCCACGAGTGCACCTCGTCGGTGTGGCTCGGCGGCGCGACCGCGGCGGTGGTCGGGGCGCGGTTCCGGGGGCGGAACCGATCCGGACTGCTCCGCTGGGGCCGCGTCTGCGAGATCGTCGAGGCAACACCATGGACGCTGGCCTGGCGCACCGTGCCGAGTCCGCTGTACCCCGACAGCACCGAATGGCGCGTCCACCTCGAACCCACCGACGGCGGCACCCGGATCGAACAGACCTTCCAGGTCCTGCACATCCCGAGAGTGCTCGACTTCCTCTACGCGCTTGTCATCCCCGCCCACCGCGATCGGAGCACCGCCATCACCGAGGACCTCCACCGCCTCGCCACCGTCGCCGCGGACACGCTGCATCGCGCCGCGCCATGAACCGAAAACTTCGACCGTGATGCGCTTTCCCTGATAGTGTTCGGATATCCGAAACTCGATCGGACCAAATGGGGCGGCCGCCAGGGCGATGATCCGTCGTCCCCGCAGTGCCGGTGCCCGTCGTGGCACGCGGTCTTCCTCGACCACCAGCTGCCCCCAGCCCGGGACGGAAACGAGCAGCGATGACCAACCGCCAGACGTGTGACAACGGATCGATCCCGCTGGCCCATCGCCCAGCCCCGCGCGAACGACCACCCGAGCCGGGCGCCGCGCGCTCCCCCACGGACGAGATGTACGTCCAAACGTTCGCCACCCCGGCGGACGCGGCCACTGACACGCAACTCGAGTCGAGCTCCGAGCACATCGACGGACTGGGCGACGATGCGTTCTGGAACGCCACCCTCGGCATGGTCTTCGTCCGCAACGGTGATCGCGCCTTCGCCGTGACATCGCCCTCGTTGGCCAACCTCTCAGCCGATCCCCAAGCCACCAATCCCGTGATGGTCGGACTGGCCAAGATCGTGCTCCGCAACTCCTGAGCGACGCCGGTTCTCCCGTCGCCAACGGTCGAGCTCCCATGACCGCAATCAAGATCGGCGCCGGTGACCGCAGCCTCTCGACGGACCCGCACTGCAGGCGTCGCGTCACCAAAACCACGTCAACGCCGACCCCAATATCGGCCGAAAGGCACCATCGTGGCCGCCCCCAACAGCCCTGCCCCATACCGCCGAGATCACATCGGCGGACTCCCGCGCTCCGATTGGTCCCCCGCGTCACGGAAGAGGGCGCCTCTCGCCGTGATCGTCTCCGTCGTGATGGTGGCCGGCCTGCTCACGGGCTGCCACAACGGGTCGGCGGACAGCGGCGCGGCTGGGGGCGGGGCACCGGCGTCGGTCGGTGACCAGGACCCGATCCCCGCGCTCGGGGGGGCGACGCTGGCGCAGCTCAGCTACGGCGCGGCACCGTCGACGAACGATGGGGTGAACTACCAGCCTGATGTCGTGAAGGTCGACGGCGGGTCCGATGCGATCCGGTCGCTCAGCTCCGACGGGCTCACGTGGACGATCAAAGGCGACGCCGGTCACGCGCACGACCTCGCCGTGGGCAAGATCATGTTCGTCACGAACCGGGCGGTCGGCCGCATACTGTCGATCGAGCCCGTCGGGGCCGACCTCGCGGTCGTCGTCGGCCCCGTGCAACTCGGCGAGGTCATCGCCGACGCCAACCTGCACGGCGACCAGGACATCGACCTGGCGTCGATGGTCAACTACTCCGCACCCGACCAACCCGGTAGCCAGCTGCCAGATCCCGCCACCGATCCCACGGACACCGATCCCGCCTCCACCGATCCCTCCTCTACGGATCCCGCCACCGAACCCGCCACCGACCCGACGACCACCGTTTCCTCCTCGCCGGATCCGGCGTCCACGGATCCTTCCTCGGCCGATCCTTCCTCCACGGATCCGTCCTCTACCGATCAGCCGGCCGGCGTCGTTCAGTTGCCAGGGATCCACCTGATCTCTTCGCAGGGGTCGGCGGGCGGCCAGACCGGTGACACCGTCCCGTTCCCCTCATTGGGTTCGACTGCGGCCCAGACCGTCGACGGCGTGCCGATCTCGCGGATGCCGCCCAGCGCGGGGATCGGTGTCAACTACAACTACAACCAGGACGGCATCAGCCTCGAAGGCCGGATCGCACTCCACCTCCAGGCGCCGAAGTTCCACTTCTCGATCACCGTCGTCCACGGCACGATCACCGCGGCGGAGGCTTCCCTCGACGGCGCCGCGTCGATGACCATGATCATCAACGGCAAGACTGATGTGCCCGAAGGCGGGGCCATCAACCTGAAGCCCCGCCGCGTCAACGTGCCCTTCGACATCAGCCTGCCGGTCGGGGGGACGCCGCTCGCGATCACCATCCGCCACGTCTTCGTCATCAACACCGTCTTCGGCGCCCGCGAGGCCACCCTCTCCGCGGACGCCGAGATGGGCCTCGGCGGCGCCATCGGGGTGCAGTACCACGACGGCCAACTCCACGCCCTGACCCCCACGGGCTTCGCCGGGATGTCCGATCTCCTCAACTCGGTCACCGGCGCGTCGCTCGGCGTGAACGGCCTCATCCTCACCAGCCAGATCAGCATGATCATCGGCATCGGCGCCTTCGGCTTCGTGGCCGGTCCACAATTCAGCATCAAGACGACCATGGTCGCCACGAAACAGGCCCTCGAGGCCGCCGTCCCGTGCCAACAGGCGCAGTTCAAGATCGAGATGGGCGTGGGCCTCGGATACTCGATACCGCTGGTCGTCGCCAAAGTCATCAACTTCTTCCTGCACGCGCTTCGCATCGCCCCGATCAACCCGAGCGGCGGCCCCGTGTCCTGGAACACCCTGGTCGACCAGAAGTACCCGACATCGGGCCCCTGCCAGATGCACTGATGCCCACCCCTCGTCGATCGACGCTCGGCCATGACGGCGAACCAGAAGGTTGCGGTGGCCCAGGCGAGGATGACGATGCCTTCGACGAAGGGGGCGAGCCGGTCGATACGCGGGTAGGCCTGCTTGATGCCGAGGAGATTGGCGGCCGGCGAGGACGGTGATGGCGACGGCGCCCGCCGCGATCCACGACGAGCTGCGCGTTGCCGGCGCCAACACCGACGATCTCGGCCTCGAGCCACCACCAGCACCCGACCTCGAGGCCGACGGGAACTTCGACATCGCGCAGGGACGCCTCCAACTCGGCCTCCTCTGACCGCGTTGGCCCGGTTCGTGAATCCGGACCTGGCAGCGCCTAACCCCACAAGCTTTTCGCCCCTCGGAGTACTCGGTGGCCGAGCGAAACAAGGGATGTCGGACCGATGGCGGACGACTTCCTTACCTACACAACCGCCCCAGACTCGGTGGTGGTCGCCTCGAAGGGCTCGTCAGAACGGCGAGCGGTAGTGCAACGCGGCCACCGCGCTCAGCGTGTCGACCGGACGGGACGGGCGATGGTGGGGAATGCACGCGCCGCGTAGCGCGACCCCTCCGTGCGTCGGGTAGCTCAGGCGGGTGCCGGCGGCGCGATCCCATCG
>JBBQXR010000332.1:0-4198 GCA_038209455.1 Acidimicrobiia bacterium | reverse complement strand
TCACCGATGAGGTGGTGCTGCTCCACGGTGACCGGTCCGAGATCGTGATCGATCATGTCGAGGATCCGCTTCAGGCCGGCGCGACCCTGCGGGCCGGCGGCATGGTTCACCATGTGCTCGGCGACCAGATCGTCGAGCGCGGTGTCGTCGCTCGCTTCCTGGCGCTGGAACATCTCTTCGACGACTTCCTTCGCGCTGCGTTCGCTCATCGCTTCAGCATGTCATGACACCGATGCGACACTGGGGTGATGACCCGTCACCCGATCGCCGACTGGCGGCTACACACCCAACACCTCACCGGACCCCCGGCGGCGACCGAGGCCGACGTCGTGGGCGACCTGCTCGGGGTCCAGGCCGAGAACCACGCGCAGGCATCGTGGGCGGTCGGGAGTCGCGCACGGTCGGCAACCAGTTCGTCGTTCGCAGCCGCCTTCGACGCGGGAACGATCCTGCGGACCCACGTCCTGCGTTCCACCTGGCATTTCGTCCGACCGGACGACATCCGGTGGCTCCTCGACCTCACCGGGCCCCGCATCCGACCCGCGTTTCGCACCCAGCTCCGAGCGTTGGATCGCGACGCCGCTGCGCTCGACCGCGCCACGGGCATCGTGGTCGATGCGATCGCCCAGGACGGCCCGCTGACGCGCGCCCGACTCGGCGATCGATTGCGCGACCACGGGTCCGCGGTCGACGGTCAACGACTCATGCTCATCGCCGCCCACGCCGAGCTGGCCGGGCTGATCTGCAGTGGTCCTCTCGCCGACGATGCGCACACCTACGCGCTGCTGGCCGATCGAGCGCCGCATGCTCGGCGGCTCGAACGCCCTGAGGCACTCGCCGAGATCGCCCTGCGCTACTTCCGGGGCCACGGTCCTGCCACGGAGCGCGATCTCGCGTATTGGGCCACCTTGACGCTGGGTGACGTGCGCGCCGGACTAGCGATGGTCGCCGATCAACTCGAGTCGTTCGAACTCGACGGTCGCACGTTCTGGTCCGGGACCCCGAAGCCACGCCGACGCGCTCGCCCCCGGGCCCACCTGCTCCAGATCTTCGACGAGTACTACCGCGGTTACCAGGACTCGCGGTCCTTGATGGACGTCGACGGCCTGACCGACGGTGGGCGCGAACCTTCGACCGGGATGGTGCTGCTGGACGGCCAATACGCCGGCAAACTCCGTCGGACCGTTAATCGCAGCACCGTGGCCTTCGACCTCGACCTCGGGCGGCCGATCACCGACGACGAACGTACCGACCTCGATACCGAAGCCGCGCGCTACGGCCGGTTCCTCGGCCTGGAGTCTCGAGTTCGTCGTCGTTGAGGATGGTCAGCGTGGCGACGCTCCGGCCCAGGGTCGGACCGCCAGTCGGGTTCGTGAGGGTCAAGGCCACCCTCTCGTTCGCCTCGGCGGCGACGTCCGGGACGACCGGGATGCTCACGGACTTCTGCCATTGCCCGGCGGCAAAGGTGATGGTCTTCGTCACCGGGAACACCGTCTTGAGACTCCCGAACTTGAAGTCGATCGGCGGCGTCGCGTCGATCGGGGTGAGCGTCACCTGGACGGTGACCGGGCCGGTGGCCGGCTGCGAAAGCGTGATACACACCTTCGAGTTGTTGGTCGCCGTGACCTTGACCGCGTGGTTGCCCTCCGGGATCGCAGCGTCACTGATCGCGAACTGCGGAGTCGCGCTGACGGGGTCGTCGTCGATGATGGTCCCGACGCCCGTTCCTCGGGCGAGCGCAACGCCGACCGGATTCGACAGCACCACGCGGAACGTCTCGTCGCCCTCGACCGCGGAGTCGGGATACACGAGCGCGTTCACATAGCGGGTCGTGGTCGAGAGACCGGTCGTCAGGGACGGCTTGAAGGTCAGTGTGCCCGTCTGCAAGCGGAAGTCCCCCGCCCGAACCGGGCAGGCAGGTCTTGGCCGAGGTACATCCGGTCGCCGCGGACCCGGACCCGTCGGCCTCGATCGAATACTGCACCGTGACCGTGGAGGTGGCCGGCGCCGGGAGGACGACCGGAAACGAGATGGTCCGCGGTTTGCCGGTGTCGCCTTCCGCGACCGAGCCCGACCCGATGGAGACACCGGTCGCCGGAGTGGTGACCGTCGTGACCGTGTACGTGCCGATGGAGCCGTAGTTCGAGTACACGCCGGCGAGGCCGGCACCTGCGACCGTCAGCGTGTAGACGCCCGGCGTCAGGGTGGCCGTGATCGCGGCGTCGAGACCGCTCCAGGTGTCGTCGTCGACACGCGCCGCGGGCGGGTTGCTCGTCGCGACCGGCGTCATCGTGCTGTCGTAGAGCATGGCGGCGATGTCGAGACTCGTGTGAGCGGCCGGCACCGCGGTGATCGTGGTCGGGCCGGCACCCGCCGGCACCGTGAACTGGAACGAGTCCTGGTCGGTGGGAGAAGCGATGACACCGCTGGCGACGAAGTCCGCCCCGGATTCGACCACGGGTGAAGGCTCGTCGGCGCGCGGCACCAACCCGAAGCCCGCCATCACGGCGTACTCGTCCTGCGGTCCGCTCTGGATGAACTGGTGGAGCGGCGCGCCGTCACCGGCGGTCCTCGACGCTGCGGTCATCCACGGTGCCCAGAGTGCGTTCGCCGTCTCGGTCGCCGTCGTGTGGGCGAGGCCGACAACATGACCGAGTTCGTGTACCGCGGTCAGGGCGACGTTGCGCGCCGACGGGTTGACGAAGTTCGGGATCTTCACGACGCCGGCCGGGTCGAGGCCAGCCGCCAGCGACGCGAAACTCGCCGTCCAGCTGAGTCCGACGCAGGACCCGCTGCAGCCTGCGGCGAGGCCGCCGTCGGATGTGTCCGGCCGTTGTCCCTTCGGGTGCAGGAGCGTTGCTCGGCGCACCGGTGTCGTCGCCGTGATCGGATCCGGCCGGTTGCTGTGATGCACTCTTCATGCTGATGGCTCCGATCAGACCTTCGTCGCGCTGATCCGTGTGCCGGCTCCGCCGTCGATGACGTCGTCAATCTCGTCCAGTGCGCCGATCACGGCGACGTTGCCGGTACTGCGTGCGAAATGGCACGCAGCGGCAACCTTGGGTCCCATCGACCCGTCGGCGAAGTGTCCGCTTGCGAGTTCGTCGACGGTGACCTCGTGCAGTGGCCGTTCGCTCGGGGTGCCGTAGTCCGCGAGCACCGCCGACACATCGGTGAGGTTGACGAGGAGGTCGGCACGCAGGGTGACCGCGAGGAGCGCGGCCACGTGGTCCTTGTCGACGACGGCGTCGACTCCTCGGAGATTCCCACCGTGTTCGATCACCGCACACCCGGCACCCCCGGCGCAGATCACCGTGACCCCGAGGCCGAGCAATGCCTCGACGATCGGGGACTCGACGACTCGTATCGGAGCAGGGCTCGCGACGACCCGCCGCCAGTTGTCTCCATCGGCCGCGACTTTCCAGCCGTGGTCCGCGGCGAGGCGGCGCGCTTCGGCCTCGTCGTAGACCCGGCCGATGAACTTGGTGGGAGTCCTGAATGCTGGGTCGTCCGGGTCGACGACGGTCTGGGTGACGATCGTCGTGATCGGTCGCGCGAGACCGACGTTGGCGATCGACTGCTGCAACCAGTAGCCGAGGAGTCCCTGTGTCTCGGCGACGAGCGCGTCCAGGGGGTACGTCACCGTCAACGCAGGATCGTCCTCGCGCTCGCGGGCGAGCATGCCGACCTGAGGGCCGTTGCCGTGGACCAGAACGAGCTCCCGTTCGCTCGCCACCTTGGCCAGGCCGGGAGCGGCTCGCTCAATGTGGTGCAACTGCACGCTGGCATCGAGCTTCTCGCCTCGGCGCAACATCGCATTGCCGCCGAGGCCGATGACGATTCGCTTCGCCGTCGTCATGAGTGCTCGGCCCACCGCCAGTTGACGATCTCGGGCATGTCCTGGCCGTGTTCGTCGATGTAGAGCTTGTGCTCCACGAGCTTGTTTCGGACGATCTGCTTCAGCGAGGCGCCGTCGGCACCCAGATGCGGGAGCCGGTCGATCACATCCTGGACCAGATGGAAGCGGTCGAGTTCGTTCTGTACGCGCATGTCGAACGAAGTGGTGACCGTGCCCTCCTCCTGGTAGCCGCGGACATGCAGGTTGCGGTTGGACCGTCGGTAGCTGAGCCGGTGCACAAGTGACGGATAGCCGTGGAAGGCGAAGATGATGTGCTTGTCGGTGGTGAAGATCGAGTCG
>JBBQXR010000331.1:0-4210 GCA_038209455.1 Acidimicrobiia bacterium | reverse complement strand
GGGGAGATCTCCGACGGCAGACCCGGCGACGACTGTCCCGACCCGAACACGAGCGCCGTGTCGATGTCGCCATGCTGGAGGCGCACCCAGGCTTCGTACAGCGCCCACGCGCCGTCCATCTCCACGTGCGAGTCGCGCTTGGGTGGCCACGCGCCGATCGCGTCGAGGTTCGAGACGAACGAGAACGCCTGGCCGGTGATGTAGTCACACGAACCCAGACAGGTGAAGTCGATGTCGGCCCGGGTGAGGCCGAGCGGCTCGAGCGCGTCGGTGATCACGCGCAGGAGGAGCTGGGTCTCGGACAACTCGGTGCGACGAATCATGGGCGACTGCGCCCAGCCGACGACCGCGATGTCGGTGCTCGGGCCGCGGTTTCCGTTGGCCGCCATCAGAAGATCCGGTTCACGAGGTCGGGGTCGTCGACATCGGGTTCACCGCTCGGTATCCAACCGATGAGATGTCCGTACGCACCACCCATGGTGCCTCCCTCGTCAAACTCGTCGTCCGGTGGCGCCCACGCGGCGGCGACTCGTGTCCCCACCTTGATCTCCTCCACCGGGAGTTCGATCACCGGTTGGTACGGAAGCACGACGTCGGTGCCGTCGAGCAGGACGAAGACCCGCGCGAACGGATCGGTCTCGGTCTGGCCCGGGTATTGCACCGGGGTGACGATGGTGAAGTTGGTGATCGTGCCGGAGTGCGGCAGGTCGACGTCGTGCTCCTCGCCGAGCTCGACCGCGTCGATCGGGCAGTAGCCACGACCGCCGGCGTACACGCGGGAGCAGACCGGGCACCGCTGGCCGAGGATCCGTTGATCGCGGCTCAACTCGCGCAGGCGGTCGAGCACCAGGGGCACCGGGTTCCGGTAGGTGATCGACGCGTTGTAGTCCATCATCGTGATGGGATCGTCGTCGGCGCGCTCCGCGGTCGCTTCGGTGCCTTCGAGCTCCGCGGCCTCCCCGATCACGAAGGCCACGATGTCGTCGATCCGCCCGACGCGATTGCCACGCCAGCGCGGCGCCACGCGGGTCCCGGCCGACAGCATGTGGGACGACGCCGCATCGACCGCGTGGAGCATCGGCGTGGACGCGCCGTCGAGCCGGATCAATGCGAACGCGAACGGGTGGTCGAGCGGATGCTGCTCCGACGCCTCCGGGACCCAGGTCCACGACTCGATCGTCCCGTTCGGACCGACTTCGACCATGTCCTCCACCGCGAGTTCGGCGCCGGTATGCGGATCCCACTCGAGCGGCGGGACGATCACCCGGTCACCCGAACGGATCCCGAGGATCCGCCGCTCGGTGAGCGCATTCATGAACGCGCCGATCACCGGACCGAGTGACCGCTTGTACGGGAACGTGATCGAGTTCTCGACGAATCGCGTCAACGGTGCTCCTCTCGCCACGGTGCGGTCACCGCGCCTGCCCGATCATCACTCGCGACGCACCGCTGGTGCCAGTGCGGCCGGACGCGCCGAGCCCGACCATCGATATCCCCTTCGGGGGCGCCGACGGTGCCTACCCTCGGCTGCCGTCGGACCTGAGGCCACGATCCGACGCCGACGACACGGGGGCTCCGGAACATGGACCGACACCACGCACGCGCCTCGACCGCGGCGGCCGTACTCACCGCCACGCTCGTACTCGCCACCGCGGGTTGCAGCTCCAGCGGATCCGCCAAGCCGGCCGCGTCGACCAAGCCGGCCGCGAGCAGCAGCACGACCACGACGACGATCGCGGATCCGAGTGGGCTCGGGAAGTCGACGACCACTCCGGAGGCCGGCGGTCTCGTCACCACGTCGTTCCCCACCCGCCAAGGCCTGCCGCTCACCGAGCCGCCCGTCCTGCACAGCACCGGCGGTGTCCTGAAGACGACGTTCGACGTGCACCAAGCGACCTTCGACGTCGGCGGTCAGCAGGTGAACGGCAAGACCTACGGTCCCGGCCTGCTCGGCCCGACGCTCGTCGTCAGCCCCGGCGACCGCATCGAGATCGACCTGCAGAACAACCTCGACGAGGAGACCAACTTCCACTCGCACGGCCTCCACACGTCGCCCATCGACATCTCCGACAACGTGCTGCGGATCATGGCGCCGCACTCGAACGACCCCGTGGCCATCGATCTCCCCACCGACGTCGCGCCCGGGACGTACTGGTACCACGCCCACCTCCACGGCCTCACCGAGGAGCAGGTGTTCACCGGCCTCTCCGGCACGCTGATCGTGAACGGCCTCACGCCACTCCTCCCCGCCGCGTTGCAGAACGTGACCGAGCACCTCATGGACCTGAAGGACGTGCAACTCGACGGCGCGTCGATCATCGACAAGAACATCGACTCCGACCTGCCGACGACCCGCACCGTGAACGGTCAGGTGAACCCGGTCCTCGCCGTCGCGCCGGGCGAGACGACCATGCTCCGCCTCGGCGACCTGAGCGCCGACATCTGGTACCGGCTCAAGCTCGACGGTGCGCAGTTCACCGTGCTCGCCGAGGACGCCAACCCGCTCGGTCGCGTCGAGCAACGCGACGAACTCCTCCTGCCGCCCGGCAAGCGCTTCGACGTGCTGGTCCGGTGGCCCAAAGCAGGGCAGTACCACCTGCGGACGCTTCCCTATTCCACCGGGCCCGCGGGTGACTCGTATCCGGCACGCGTGCTCGCGACGGTCAACGTCGGCGGAGCGGCGGTCGCCCCGGTCGCGATGCCGACGACGATGGGGCCGCTCCCCGACCTCGAACAGGACGTGATCACCCAGCATCGCAACGTGGTGTTCAGCGAGAACAGCAAGGGCTTCTACATCAACGGCAAAGAGTTCGACATGAAGCGGGTGCTCTTCAACCCGAAGCTCGGGACCACCGAGGAGTGGACGATCCACAACGTCACCAAGGAAGAGCACCCGTTCCACATCCACGTGAACGACTTCCAGATCATGTCGATCAACGGCAAGCGGGTGCACTCGTCGAGCCTGCGAGACACGGTCCCGTTACCGGTGGGCGGCACCGTGGTGATCCGGATGCGGTTCACGCAGTTCCTCGGCCGCTATGTGTTCCACTGCCACATCCTCGCCCACGAAGACGGCGGCATGATGGCGATCATCGACGTCACCAAGGACGGCAAGCCGGAGCCCGCGTCGACGAGCGTGACGCCGTCGACGATGGTCGGGATGTAGGACCGGACCGGTCCGGACGCGACGAAGCTCCCGCCCTGGGGAGGCGGGAGCTTCGTCAAATGGTGCGGTGCTACGGGTCAGAACTTCGTGGGGAACTTCTTCACCGTGGCGTCCGCGAGCACGCTCGCAGTGCCGTACATGTGGGCGACCGCTGCACGGAGCAGCGCGGCCTCGGTCGGGTCCTTCGCCTTCTGAGCGTCGATGACGGCCTTCAGGGTCGTCGCGTGCATCACGAGATCCTGGGTGACGGCATCGGCCGGGAGGTTCGAGTTCACCTGGTTCAGGGTGGAGCCGAATGCCTTGGCGTAACTGGTGAGCTTGGCGATCGCCGCGTCGGCGCCCGCCTGGTCGCCCTTGGCCACGGCCTGGGTGTAAGCGACGAACTGCGGGATGTGGTCCTCACTGCGCCACAGACCGTCGAACGCCGTCTTCACGTCGGGGCCGTAGATGCTGCCGACCGCGTCGACCAGGGTCGACGTGTTGCTGTCGGTCGGGCCGTTCAACGCGGCCGCGGCCGCATCGAACTCAGCCTGACGACCACCGAGGGCTGCGTCGGTCGCGTCGGCTGCGAGCCATACGTGCTGAGCGAGGACCGAGGTCAACGCCGAACGCAGGTCGGAGGCCGGCGAAGCCGCGTCACCGTCGAACTTGTCCGGGAACTTCGCCGCAGTAGCAACGGCAAGCGTCTTGGCGGTGTCCGCCATGTGCGCCACGGCCGGGGTCAGTGCGGCGAAGACCGCAGTCTGGTCACCGGCCTTCTGGGCGTCGATGACGGCGATCAGCGTCTTCGCGTGCATCACGATGTCGGCCGTGACCGCGTCCGCCGGCAGGTTCGAGTTCACCTGGTGGAGGGTGTCACCGAAGGTCTTCGCGTAGTCCGTGAGCTTCTTGACCGCCGCGGCCTTGCCGGCCTCGTCGCCCTTCGCAACTGCCTGGGTGTAGGCCACGAACTGCGGGATGTGGTCCTCACTCCGCCACAGTCCGTCGAACGCCTTGCCGGTGTCCGCGCCGTACGCCGAGGTGATCGCCGCGGTGAGGTCAGCC
>JBBQXR010000330.1:0-4239 GCA_038209455.1 Acidimicrobiia bacterium | reverse complement strand
GGGTGCCGTGGGGCGAGCCGCGTGAACCGTCGCCCCACGCGCCGATCGGGCCGATCGCCGGGCCGGTATCGGTGGAGGTGCCACCGTGGCCAGGGACGATTCCCGGTCCCGCGCCGGCGCGGGTACTCGAACCGGCGGCCGCGGCGACTTTGCTCGACGCGCAGGGACAAACGGTGGTGGTCTCCGCGCGCGGGGATCTCTCGGGTCACCCCGTCGAGCTGTGCTGCTCCGAACTCCCCCGGGGGCGGGGCGTCGTGACCGCGTGGGCCGGACCCTGGGCTCAGGACGTGCGGTGGTGGGATCGTGCCTCGCGCGCCCGTCGGGTCACATGGCAACTGGTGGTCGACGAGACGCTGGCGTGTCTGGTGAACGTCGAGCGCGGCGTCGCGTCCGTCACCGCCATCTACGACTGAGCCCACCACCTTCCCCACTTCGGCGTCACACAACCCGCGTATGGGTGGCTGTGTGACGCCAGAGCGCGCTCGGGAGAGGCTCAGCGGGCGCGGGGGTTGCGGGCGCGCAGGTAGCCGAGCCATTCGGGCGCGAGCGCGGCGCACTGCACCACGCGGGTGACGACCTCGGGGTCGTCGGCCTCCGGGTGCACGCCGTGGAACATGATGGCGAACGTCTCGGCGACGGTGGGAGCGGTGTCGTCGCGGTCGAGCAGTACGAGTTCGCCCTGGGTCTCGACCGTGCCGGGTTCGAGCGTGCGTACGTACCAACCGCTGCGCTTGGTCTCGATCAGGCGCGGACCCACGTCCTTGCGGCCGGTGTGCATCGTGAGCTTGAAACAGGGTGCGCGCGGCTGGCTGATCTGGATGGTGGCGCTGCCCCACCGGAAGGTGTCACCGATCCGCACATCGGCTTCGGTTGCGCCGGCGAGGCTGACGTTCTCGCCGACCGAACCCGGCGGGAGGTCGAACCCGTCGGCCTGCCACGCCACCGCATGCTCCGACGGGTAGCAGTACACCGACTTGTCGGGGCCACCGTGCACGGAGCGGTCGGCCTGATCGTCACCGGCGAGATTGATGACGCCGAGTTCGAGCGTGTCTGCATCGACGGGCAACTTGTGGATCGCGCTCACGACGTCGCCGTTGCGCGTCGCGCCGATCGGGGCCGGCCGGCCGACGTAGGTCTGCAACACGCGGAGCGCCTGGTGGTCGGTCATGGGGCGACGCTACCGACTCGCGGAGTCGCCTCGATACCGTGTGGCCATGATCCGAGCCGCTCGCCCCGACGACGTTCCGACATCGCCGCACTGATCCGCGAACTCGCCGCGTACGAACACCTCGAATCCGAGGTCGTGCTCGAGGAGGCCGTGCTCGCCGGTCATCTCTTCGGGGCGCGTCCGTACGCCGAGGTGCTGATCGCGCAGGACGACGACGGCCACGCGGTGGGATTCGCGTTGTTCTTCCACAACTTCTCGACGTTCCTCGGGCGGCCCGGCATCTACCTCGAGGACCTCTTCGTGCGGCCCGAGGCGCGCGGTCGAGGGCTCGGCAAGGCGCTGCTCGTCTCGCTCGGGCGGTTGGCGCGCGAGCGGGACTGCGGCCGGATCGAGTGGGCGGTGCTCGACTGGAACGAACCTTCGATCGCGTTCTACAACTCGCTGGGCGCGCAACCGAAGGACGAGTGGATCCTGTACCGCATCACCGGCGACCCGATGGTCGCCCTCGCCGACGCGTGATGCGCGGTCGCTCGGTTCGGGTCAGCGGACTTCGAACACCTCGTAGGTGAGTTCGATTCCGTCGGCGGAACCGGTGCCCTTGCCGACGGCCTGGATGCCGTTGATCCAGAGGTAGCGCTCGTCGCCAGTGTCGAAGAGCGGCGCCGAATAGGCCGGGAGTGCGCCGGTGCCCATCGAGAGGTCGAGTCGGCCGCGGTAGCTGATGAAGATGAGGGCGCCGTCGTCGGTCTCGATCAGGGTCCGGACGTCGAGGGTGCCCATCGCTCGGCTGTCGACGGTCAACCAGTCGGCGCCGGCTCGACCCTTCAACTGGCCGCGGACTCGATCGCCGGTGACCACGAAGGACTCGACCTCGACGATCGCCCGTGTGCCCATCGGCGTGTCGGGCAGGAGGAACGGCGTTGAGAGGCGGGCGGCGATGGTGCACAACGGTACGAGTTCGATCGTCATGGGCGCAGTCTGGCTGATCCACGGTGGAGGTGTCGGGATGGCGAACCGCGTCCCGACCGGAGCAATCTGGCCGGGAGGATCACCAGCGACCAACGTCGGAGGCGACGCATGGAGATGTCATCAGGCGAGCGGTTCGCCCGGGCGATCGCAGCGAAGGACGGCCCGGCGCTGCACGCGGTGCTCTCGGCGAACGTCGACTTCCGCGCGCTCACGCCGGGCCGGTTCTGGGAAGCGGACACGGCCGCCGAAGTGGTGGACAACGTGATGCTTGGTCATTGGTTCGAGCCGTCGGATCGGATCGACGGTATCGAGCAGATCGAGAGCGATGTGGTGGTCGACACCGAACGCGTCGGCCAGACCGGCATCGAATGGCTGCGCGTCGTGTGTTCCGGCTTCCGACCGATCGGGACGGCGGAGTGATGCAGAACAGCGAGCCGAGTATCCAGGAGGCGCTGTATCCGGAGCTCACCTGTTTCGGGTGTGGTCACGCGAATCCCGACGGCTTTCATCTCCGCAGCTACCACGACGGTGAGCTCACGGTGGCCGAGTTCACGCCGTGGCCCCAACACGACAATGGGTTTGGCTTCTTGAACGGCGGGATCATCTCGACCGTGCTCGATTGCCATGGTGCAGCGGTGGTCATGTGGGAGGCCGCGCGCCGTGAGTGGCACGCGGCGCCCGGCGCGCCGGTTCCGTTCATCACGGCGGGGTTCGACGTGCGCTTCCTCCGCCCGACGCCACTCGGGCCCACGGTTCGACTCGTCGGCACACCGGTGAGCATCGACGAGTCCGAGATCGTGGTCGGTGCCGAACTCGAGGTCGACGGCAAGACCCGAGCCACCATGACCGCCTCCTGGCGTCGGTTCCGGCCCCGCTGATCTTGTGGGCGCGTCCCGCGGGACGCCGCGGCCGGCTTCCGATCGCAATGGACAATCGAACAAGTGTTCGTATACCCTCGCCCGTCCCTGGGTCGCGGAGTCTCGGGGTCGCGGAGTCGAGAGTGGCGAGAGTGGCGAGATGGTCGGGACGGGTTATGCGGAGCTGCACTGTCATACGAACTTCTCGTTCCTCGACGGCGCGAGTCATCCCGAGGAGTTGGCCGAGGAGGCCCACCGGCTCGGCCTGACCGGGCTCGCGGTCACCGACCACGACGGCCTCTACGGCGTGGTGCGCTTCGCCGAGGCCGCCCGTCCGATCGGCCTGCCCACGGTCTTCGGCGCCGAACTCACGTTGGGTATCGAGCGGCCGCCCAACGGCACCGCAGACATCGCGGGGGAGCACGTGTTGATCCTGGCCGAGGGGCCGACGGGGTACGCGGCGCTGGCCCGCACGATCAGCGCGGCCCAGATGCGCGGCGAGAAGGGTGCGCCCAAGCTGAGTTTCGAACAACTCGCCGAGGCTGCGACGCAGACTCGCGGGAGTTGGTTCACCACGACGGGATGCCGGAAGGGGGTCGTACCTGCCGCACTCGTGCGGGACGGTCCCGCGGCCGCGCAACACGCGCTCGAACAGCTCGTGACCGCGTTCGGTCGGGATCGGGTGCTGGTGGAGTTGTGGGATCACGGCGATCCCATGGACCGCCCTCGCAACGACGCGCTCGCGCAGCTCGCGATGCGGACGGGCACCGAGGTCGTCGCGACGAACAACGTGCACTACGCCACCCCCGACCGGCGTCAGCTCGCCACCGCGCTCGCCGCGATCCGATCGCGTCGCAGCCTCGACGAGCTCGACGGTTGGTTGCCGGCCACGCCGTTTGCCCACCTGCGCAGCGCCGCGGAGCAGCTCCGCCGGTTCGCCCGGTATCCGGGCGCGGTGGAGCGCACCGTCGACATCGCTGCCGCGTGCGCGTTCGACCTGAAGGTCGCGGTGCCAAACCTGCCCGACTATCCGGTGCCCGAGGGGCACACCGACATGAGCTGGCTATGCGAACTCACCCGGCGCGGCGCGGCGGTCTACTACCCGCGTACCCACGACCAGTACGAGCAGGCCATGCACCAGATCGACTACGAGCTGGGCGTGATCGATCAGCTCGGGTTCCCCGGCTACTTCCTCCTGCTGCACGACATCGTCGACTTCTGCCGCACCCACGACATCTACTGCCA
>JBBQXR010000329.1:0-4245 GCA_038209455.1 Acidimicrobiia bacterium | reverse complement strand
TGGCTCACCGCTGCTCGCAACTACTGGGTGTGTTCGCAACGCGCCGACGGCCGCCCTCACGCGATACCCGTGTGGGGACTCTGGATCGACGGCGCGCTCTGGTTCTCGACCGATCCCACGTCGCTGAAAGCGCGCAACATCGACCGCGCGCCCGACGTCGTCGTCCATCTCGAGAGCGGTGACGAGGTGTGCGTGATCGACGCGCGTGCCCGGTCGGTCGCCGTCGCCGACCTGCCCGGGGTCTTCGTCGATCGGTACGCGGAGAAGTACGACGTCCAGCTCGATCTGTCGGAGCCGAACTTCGGCCTCTATGTGGTGCAACCGCTCGTCGCCCTCACGTGGCGCGAGTCGGACTACCCGGTCTCGGCCACGCGGTGGACCTTCACCGAAGCGGACGGCGACTGAAGCGCGGCATGCGAATCGGGCTGTGCTACGGTCGCCGTACTTCGTCACTGGGATCCTGTGAGGTTCCAACGGAGTGAGGATGAGATGGCCGAGAGCCCCCATGGCACCTTCGGTGCCCACGACAACCTGCCGCCCTCAGCCGAGGCGTCCGCCGCCTCCCGGGGCGGCTTTTCTTTGCCCGGGGCCGGCTCGTCCAGCTTCCGTACGAGCGTGTTCAGCGCCGAAGAACTCCGTCGGGCGCAGACCCGGATCGCCCACGAGATCATCGAGCGCAACCATGGCGGCGCCGACGTCGTGCTGATCGGACTGCACCTACGCGGGCCCCAGATCGCACAACGGCTGGCCGACGCGATCGCCTCCTTCGAGGACATCACGGTGCCGGTCGGTTCACTCGACGTCGCGTTCTACCGGGACGACATCGGATTGCGCCGCGTCCAGCCACTCGGCCCGACCGAGGTCCCGGTCGACATCACCGGCCGGGTCGTCGTCCTGGTCGATGACGTGCTCTTCACCGGCCGCACCATCCGCGCCGCACTCGACGCGGTGACCGAGTTGGGCCGGCCGCGCGCGATCCAGCTGGCCGTGCTCATCGACCGGGGTCATCGGGAACTGCCGATCCGGGCCGACTTCGTGGGCAAGAACCTGCCCACCGCAGAACGGGAGGACGTGCGGGTCCGCCTGCGCGAGACCGACGACGTGGACGCGGACGCCATCGAACTCTGGGGTCCCGACGGAGGTGACGAGTGAACTTATTGTCGATCGAGGATCTCGACCGCGACCGGATCGTCGAACTGCTCGACGGTTCCGAGCACATGTCCGACGTCTTGCGCCGGGAGATCCCGAAGGTGCCCGCGCTGCGCGGCAAGACCATCGTGAGTCTCGCCTACGAGGACTCGACCCGCACGCGGCTCTCCTTCGAGACCGCCGCGAAGCGCCTCGGCGCCGACACCATGACCTTCACCGCGGGATCGTCGTCGGTGAAGAAGGGCGAGAGCCTGCTCGACACGGTGCGCACGATCGAGTCGATGGGGATCGACGCAATGGTCGTGCGCCACTCGGCGGCCGGCGCACCCCATCGGATCGCGGGCTGGATCGACGCTGCGGTCGTCAATGCGGGTGACGGTCGGCACGGCCACCCCACCCAGGCCCTGCTCGACGCGTTCACGCTGCGCCAACGGCGCGGCGACATCACGGGCGCGCGCATCGGCATCGTCGGCGACGTGCGGAACTCGAGGGTCGCCCGGAGCGGCATCCAGTGCTGGTCCCGACTCGGCGCGGACATCACCCTGATCGGACCGCCGACCTTGATGCCCGAACGACTCGACGGCTGGCCGGTGCGGGTCACCTCGGATCTCGACGACGTGTTGAGCGAACTCGACGTGGTCTACGTGCTGCGCCTCCAGCAGGAACGCATCGGTCGCGCACTACTCCCCAGCATGCGGGAGTACTACGCACGTTGGGGACTCGACGCGCAACGGGTGGATCGCATGAAGCCCGACGCACTGGTGATGCATCCGGGGCCGATGATCCGCGGTTCGGAGATCGCGACCGAGGTCGTCGACGGTCCGCGGTCCTTGGTCCGGGAACAAGTAGCGAATGGAGTAGCGGTTCGTATGGCAATCCTCTGGGACCTCATCGGGTCGGGCGGTATCGCGTGAGCGCGACCGACACCGTCCTGGTTCGCGGCGGGCGCGTCGTCGACGAGACGGGGGAGCGCGACGCCGACGTGCTGGTTCGCGACGGCGTGATCGTCGAGGTCGGCCCCGGCCTGGACCACGCAGGGGCGCGAGTGATCGACGCCGACGGCGCGATCGTGGCCCCTGGCCTGGTCGATATCCAGGTGCATTTCCGTGAGCCCGGTGGTGAGGATGCGGAGACGATCGAGACCGGCTCCCGCGCGGCCGCGCTGGGAGGGTTCACCGCGGTCATGGCCATGCCGAACACGAACCCGCCGCTCGACGACGCGCAGGTGGTGAAGGCGGTCCTCGAGCAGGGTCGCCGTGCGTCCTGCCTGGTGACGGTTGCCGGCTGCATCACCCGGAATCGTGAAGGGCACGAGTTGTCGCCCATGGGCGAGTTGTACGACCTTGGCGTCCGCGTCTTCACGGATGACGGCGACTGTGTGGCCGATGCCAATGTGATGCGGCGGGCCTTCGAATACGCCGGCGCGTTGCCGGGCGCGGTCATTGCCCAGCACGCGGAGGACCCGGCGCTCGTCGCCGGCGGGCACATGCACGAGGGGGAGTGGTCGGCCCGCCTCGGGATCCCGGGCCGACCGGCGGCCGCCGAAGTGACGATCGTCGCCCGCGATCTCGAACTGGCCCGCATCACGGGTGGCCGGTACCACGTGCTGCACATGTCGACAGCCGGCGCGACCGATTTGGTGCGCGCGGCCAAGGCGGCGGGCGTGCGGGTGACGGCCGAGGCCTCACCACAACACTTCACCCTGACCGACGCGGAGTGCGCGAGCTTCGACCCGGTGTTCAAGATGAACCCGCCGCTGCGCGCCGCGAACGACGTCGACGCGATCGTGGCCGGTCTGGTCGACGGGACCATCGACGCCATCGCCACCGACCACGCGCCCCACGCGCCGGCGACCAAGGAGTTGCCCTTCGAGGAGGCACCACCGGGGATGTTGGGAGTCGAGACCGCCCTCGCAGTCGCGCTCACCCGCCTGGTGGAGCCCGGACTCCTCTCGCTCGCCCGGGTGCTCGCACTCCTCTCGTGGCAGCCCGCCCGGATCGCCGGCCTCGATGCCCACGGTCATGGGCTGGCGGTCGCCGCCGGCAACCCGGCCAACCTGTGTGTCATCGATCCCGCGGCCACCTGGGTGGTCGACGCCAACCGGCTCGCGAGCCGGAGCCGCAACACGCCCTGGGCGGGATGGAATCTCACCGGCCGGGTCCGGCACACGATCCTGCGTGGCGAACCCGTGGTGGTCAACGGAGAGGCAACCCGATGAGTCGGAGCACACGTCCGGTCGGTGCAGTGCTCGTTCTGCGCGACGGTGAGACCTTCGAGGGGGAGTGGGTCGGGGAACCGACCGACGTGGTCGCGAGCGGAGAGGTCGTGTTCAACACCGCGCTCAGCGGCTACCAGGAGATCGTCACCGACCCGAGCTACGCGGGTCAGCTGATCACGTTCACGTACCCACACATCGGGAACTACGGCACCAACCCGGACGACGACGAGTCGGTCGCGCCGGCGTGTCGGGGGGTGATCGTGCGCGATCTCGCGCGCCGCCACAGCAATTGGCGGGCCACCGAGTCGCTCGACGAGTTCCTCGCGCGCCATCGGGTGCCGGCCATCACCGGGATCGACACCCGTCGGCTCACCCGCCACCTCCGTGATCACGGCGCGGTGCCCGGCGCGTTCGGCGTCGACGAATCGACGGTACGGGCGGTGGCCCAGGCCAGCGCATCCACCGACGGCATCGACCTGGTGGCGACGGTCACGACCGCCGAGCCGTATTCGTACGGAGACCCCGACGCACCGTTCCACGTGGTCGCGTACGACTACGGGATCAAGCGCACGATCCTGCGTCACCTGGCGGGGGTGGGGTGCTACGTGGACGTGGTCCCGGCATCGACGCCCGCCGCCGAGGTGATCGCCCGATCGCCCGACGGGATCTTCCTCTCCAACGGCCCGGGCGACCCGGCTGCGGTCGTGGGCGCCGCGGGCGTGGTGCGCGAACTCGTGGGCACCGGTATCCCGATGTTCGGGATCTGCCTGGGCCATCAAATCCTCGGCCACGCGCTCGGCGGGAACACGTTCAAGCTGCCGTTCGGCCACCACGGTGGCAACCATCCGGTCCGCCACGTGCCCACCGGGTCGGTGGAG
>JBBQXR010000328.1:0-4269 GCA_038209455.1 Acidimicrobiia bacterium | reverse complement strand
CTCGCGGTCGCGACCGTCGTCGCCTCCTTCGTGATTGCGCCCATGGGCGCCAGTGCCTCGCCGACGGACAAACCGCCCTCGACCGAATCCCTCGAGATCGCCGCCGAGCACTACAACCTGGCCCGGCTCAACGTGGACCGCGCCACCGCCGCGCTCGAGGCCACCGACCAACGCATCGCCATCGCCCAGGCGCGCGTGGTTCTCGTCCGGGCCCGGACCCGTCTCCGGGCCGCTGCGCTGTATCAGGGCACGTCGGTCGACTCGCCGCTCGCAATCGCACGCGGGAACCAGATCGCCGACGCGCACCGACGCAGTACCTACCTCGATGCCGCGGAAGCTCCCGACCGGACGTTGATCGAGTCGCTCGGTTCCGAGCTCGCGAACCTGGCGCGGGAGCGGGCCGGACAGCACGACGTCCGCGACATGCTCCAGCGCGACGTCACCGAGGCGGCCAAGGCGAAGCGGGAACTCCAGGCGCTCGCGGCCGAGGCGGCGACGCGTGGGGTGCAGTCGACCAACGACGGCGCCGGTGCCCTCGCCACGACCGTACCGGGTTCCGCGAAGCCCGGCCCGCGTGTCCCTCCTGCGGGGCAACCACCCGCCGGAGGTGGCACGACGACCACGACGGTCGTCCACGCTCCGTCGCCGTCCAACCCGCCGCCGAACCCCGGCCCCTCGAACCCGCCCCCCTCGGGGAATGGACCACCGGTGAGTTCGGGCGCGGCGACCGCAGTGGGGTACGCCCGTGCACAGCTCGGCAAGCCCTACGTGTTCGCCACCTCCGGACCCAACACCTACGATTGCTCCGGCCTCACGATGGCAGCGTGGGCCGCGGCCGGAGTACGGATGCCGCACTACTCGGGCTCCCAGGCGACCATGTTCCCGAAGGTCACATGGCAGCAGCTGCAACCAGGCGACCTCGTCCTCTTCTACAGCGACCTTCACCACGTCGGCCTCTACATCGGCGGCGGGATGATGATCCACGCCCCGCAGACCGGTGATGTCGTGAAGGTCGCCCCGGCCTGGCGGGACACCTTCATGTGGGGTGTCCGGCCCGGCTGATCCAGCGGGCGCGCGAGCAGCGCGGCCGCGGCCAGACTCACCGGATGGCGACACAACTCTGGGGCTTGGTCATCACCGCACTCGATCCGGCGGCGCAGGCGCGCTGGTGGGCGAGCGCGCTCGGGTGGTCGTGGTCCGTCGACGACGACGGCGACGGACTCGTCAGCTCCAGGATCGCCGGAGTGCCCGAGCTGCTGTTCGAGGCGGCGGCCGACGCGAAGCCACCGGTGAAGAACCGCATCCATCTCGATCTCGCGTCGCCTTCAACCGAGGCGCAGGACGCGACGGTCGCCCGCCTGCGCGCGGCAGGCGCGACCGCCGTCGACGTCGGCCAGCTCGACTCGCCGTGGGTGGTGCTCGCCGATCCCGAGGGCAACGAGTTCTGCGTCCTCGATCCGCGCGACCGGTATCAGAACGCACCCGGGCTCGCGTCGATCGTCGTCGACGCGAACGATCCGGAACGGCTCGCGGATTTCTGGATCGCAGCAACGGGCTGGGCCGTCGGCAATCGGGGCGACTACGGCGTCTCGCTGCACCGCCCCGGCGACCGCCCACCCGACATCGATTTCGTGCGCGTGCCGGAACCCAAGTCCGTGAAGGGGCGCGCCCATTTCGACGTCCACCCACCCTCGGACGGCGACCAGGCCACCGAGGTCGCACGCCTGACGGAGCTCGGCGCGACGCCCGCCGACGTCGGCCAGAGTCCTGACGTCTCGTGGGTGGTGCTCGCCGATCCGGAGGGCAACGAGTTCTGCGTCCTACAACCGCAATGAGCGACCCGGGCAAACGGGTGCCGTTCTCTGGTTTCGTCTCGATCGGAGTCCCGCTTTGAACGTCCATCTCGTCGACGGCACGTACGAGCTCTTCCGCCACCACTTCTCCGTCCCGTCCCACCTCGATCCGTCTGGCATGGACGTTGCCGCCACGCGTGGTGTCGTCGGATCGGTGTTGATGATGCTCGAGGACGGCGCGACCCACGTCACGGTGGCCACCGACCACATCGTCGAGTCGTTCCGCAACGATCTCTACGACGGGTACAAGACGGGCGAGGGGATGGAACCGGTCCTCCTCGCCCAGTTCCCGCTCTTGGAAGAAGCGCTGGCCGCGCTCGGCGTCACCGTGTGGGCGATGGTCGAGCAGGAGGCCGACGACGGACTCGCGGCCGGCGCGCTCGTTGCTGGCGCCGATGCACGCGTCGAGCGGGTGTTCATCTGCACGCCGGACAAGGACCTCGGTCAGTGTGTGGGCGGCACCGTCGTGCAACTCGACCGCCGAAAGAGCGAGATCCGCGACGCCGAGGGTGTCCGGGCGAAGTTCGGCGTCGGTCCCGCTTCGATCCCCGACTACCTCGCGCTTGTGGGCGACACCGCCGACGGGTTCCCGGGCATCAAGGGTTGGGGCGCGAAATCGACCGGAACCGTGCTCGCGCACTACGAGCACCTCGAGGCGATTCCCGCGCTGGCCAAGGACTGGGCGGTCGAGGTGCGCGGCGCGGTGAAGCTCGCGACCGCACTCAACGAAAGTCGCCCGGATGCCGACCTCTTCAAGGTGCTCGCGACCCTGCGCACCGATCATGCCGTCGGCACCGTCGACGAGTGGCGCTGGACCGGGCCGACACCCGAGTTCACTGCGATGACCACGCGGCTCGGTGCGCCGGGCATGCTCACCCGCGCCGATCGTCTGGCGTCGGCCCGCGGCTGAGGGCCAGGATCCGGGGATGAGGACTTCGGCATGAACGACGTGGAATACGGCGACGGTGCGGTCGTGGTGGACCGGCCACTGGCCCAGGTGGCGCGCATCACCTTCAACCGTCCCGAGCGTCGTAACGCGATGAACGCGGCGCTCCTCGGTGGGTACTACGACGCGCTCGGTGCGCTGCGCGACGACCGCACCTGTCGGGTGATCGTGCTCACGGGGGCCGGACCCGGGTTCTGCGCGGGCCTCGACCTCGCCGAGGGCGTGAAGTTGCCGGATCTCGCCGGACTCGGTCGCCCCCAGGCGGGGATGAAGGTGCAGCAGTACATCGCGAACCTGATCCCGCTCATGCGTTCGCAACCCCAGCCGATCATCGCCGCGGTCAACGGCTCGGCGTCGGGCGGAGGACTGGCGCTCACGCTCGGCTCCGACATCCGGATCGCCGCGCAATCCGCACGCTTCAACGTCGCCTTCATCAAGGTCGGCCTGTCGGCATGCGATATCGGGACCAGTTGGCTCCTGCCGCGGTTGATCGGCGCGTCGCGTGCCTACGAGTTGATGCTGACCGGCCGGTTCGTCGACGCGGAGGAAGCACTCCGCATCGGACTCGTCACCTCGGTCGCGTCCGACGACGGCCTGCTGGACGCCGCGCTCGCCGAAGCGGAACTCATCCTCGCCAACGGACCGTTCGGCGTGCGCATGACCAAGGAGGTGATGTGGAGCCAGCTCGAGATCGGCAGCATGCAGGCCGGCATCGACCTCGAGAACCGCACGCAGATCCTCTCCAGCTTCGCCGGCGACATGGAAGAAGCCATGGCCGCATTCATGGCGAAGCGGCCGCCGAATTTCACGACCTGACGTCACGAACCGATCGGAGCTCATCATGGGTGCACTCGACGGACGCCGGGCGTTCATCAGCGGAGGATCACGGGGGATCGGGCGCGCGATCGCACTCGCGCTGGCCGCCGACGGCGCGGATGTAGCGATCAACTACCGGCGGGACGAGGAATCCGCGCTGGCCACGGTCTCGGACATCGAGGCCATGGGCCGTCGTTCGGCAGCGTTTGCGGCATCGGTCGACGATGCCGATGCCTGCGCCGCGATGGCCGCGACCGTGATCGACGAGTTCGGCCCGATCGACCTCCTGGTCCACAACGCGGGCATCGCGTCACGCGGGCAGAGCGTGGTGAAGACCGAGATCGCCGAGGTCGAGCGCAACTGGCGCACGCACACGCTCGCCGGGTTCATCCTCGCCCAGGTTTTCGTGCCGGGCATGCGCGACGCGGCGCGCGGTGACGTGATGATGATCTCGTCCGTCGCGACCTCCCACATGCAGGCGGGTGGCGCGCCGTACAGCATGGCCAAGGCCGGGTTGGAAGCGTTGGCGATGACGCTCGCGAAGGAAGAGCGGCGCAACAACATCCACGTGAACGTCGTCGCGCCCGGGCTCGTCGAGACCGAGATGGGCCGCCGACTCGTCAAGGGCGCGATGGGCGTGGAGGACATCCACAC
>JBBQXR010000327.1:0-4275 GCA_038209455.1 Acidimicrobiia bacterium | reverse complement strand
GATGCGGTCGACGTGGTGACATTTCTGCAGTGGTGCCGCGCCGCGGATCGGTAACATCTCCCGGTCCCGTCGGCCGCGGCCGGACCTGGAGGTGCGCATGAGCCGCACACTGCTGCTCAACGCGACATTCGAGCCACTGTGCATCGTGTCGTGGCGCCGCGCGGTCGTCCTGGTCCTGAAAGAGAAGGCCGTGATCGTCGCCCGCGACGATGCGGAGTTCCACGCCGAACGCGTCGCCGTGCCGTGCCCGTCGGTCATCCGGCTCACCCATTTCGTGCGGGTGCCGTACCGGAGCCGGGTCCCGTTGTCCCGACGCGCCGTGTTCGCCCGCGACGACCACAGCTGCCAGTACTGCAACCGGCCGGCCGAGAACCTCGACCATGTGATCCCGCGGTCGCGTGGGGGAGAGCACACCTGGGAGAACGTGGTGGCCGCCTGTCGACCCTGCAACTCCCGGAAAGAGAATCGCTTCCTGCACGAGACCGACCTGCGCCTCCGCCGCCGCCCCGTCGCCCCCCAACCCGGCTGGGTCGTCACCAACGGCAGCCCCGTGGAACCCGCCTGGGAGGCTTTTTTGTCTGCTCGTCCGCTCACCCTCCTATAAGTCATGCGCTCGTGGGGTTCGCGCCCGAGCTGCTCACTTCGCTCGTTCCTCGCTGCGTTCGGGAGTGGGTCGCTCGCTGCGGTTGATCAGAAAACGGGCTGAGTGGAGTCGCTGCCCACTGTCCCCGGTCGAGGGTTGGTCACTTTCGACGCGCTCAGCGCGCTCGACGTGACAAACGCTCCGGCCGAGGCGGCTCCCCGGTAGGTCGGGCAGCACCCTCAATGCCCCTGAAAAACCTGACCCGCGGCCCGAGCCGGAGCGAGGAACGAGCGCAGGCGAGCAGCTCGGGAGCGAACCCCACGTCACCACGCCCGATCAGGAGTGTGAGCGTACGAGCCGAGAAGGTGGAGAGAAGTGGCGCAAAGTGGGTTGACAGGGTGGGTAGTGGTGTCGTATGGTGCTTCCAGACACACAAGGGGAGTGCATCCGGCGCGTGGGGCGCGCCCGGGGCGATTGGAGCGAGGGTCAGATGTCCCTGGGGTTTCTCGGCGAGTTTCAGCACTCGCTCGATGCCAAGGGGCGCGTGATCCTTCCGGTCGAGTTCCGGGAGCCACTGGCAGCGGGTGCGGTGCTCACAAAAGTTCTGGACGGCTGCTTGGCCGTCTACGGCGAGGGGGAGTTCGAGTTGTTGGCGGAGAGGATGCGCGAGAGCGCTCGGCAGGGAGCACGGCAGCGGCAAGCCGCTCGGGCCTGGTTCTCATCCGCCCGCCACTTCGTCCCGGACAAGCAAGGACGGTTCGCCATTCCTCAGGCGCTGCGGGAGTTCGCGCGCTTGGAACGGGATGTGATGGTGCTCGGCGTGGACAACCGCGTCGAGATGTGGAACCCGGTGCGGTGGCGCGAGGTGGAGGCCGAAGCTCAGGCCGACATCCAGAGCGGCAACGCCGGACTCGACGATATGGGTTTCATCTAGTTGACAGGCGGGACCCGGATTCCGGGCCCGCTCGCAGTCCCCCGGTTGGCACGGTCGAAGGCCCCTACTCCGCCCGCTTTTGACCGAGCCGATCCCGGGGAGAAATCCGGACGGCATTGCCCGATCGGGGGACTGCGAGCGGACTCGGTTCCGAGTTCTTGAGGAGTGACGGTGAGTGAGGCGTTCGTCCATCGCCCGGTCTTGGGTCGGGAGGTGGTCGAGTTCCTCACTTCCGTCCCGGCCGGCACGGTCATCGACGCCACCGTCGGTGGCGGTGGCCACACCGGACTGCTCCTCGATGCTCGACCCGACCTTCGGGTCATCGGGATCGATCGTGACGACGCTGCCATTGCGGCTGCATCGGTCGCGCTCGCTCGCTTCGGTGACCGGGTCCGGTTGGTCCGAGCAGGTTTCGCCGACATCGCCGAAATCGCAGCCATGACCGAGACGACCGGACATCAGGGGGACGACATCGTGGGAGTGCTCTTCGACCTCGGGGTCAGTAGCCCCCAACTCGACCGTGCCGAGCGCGGCTTCTCCTACTGGTCGGATGCGCCCCTCGACATGCGGATGGACGCGCGACAGGACCTGACCGCGGCGGAAGTCGTCAACACCTACACCGAAGCCGAGTTGGTCACGGTCATCTCCGAACTCGGTGAGGAACGATTCGCGCGTCGCGTCGCCGCGGAGATCATCCGTCGGCGCCCGCTCGTGACGACCGGTGATCTCGTCGACGCGATCAAGGCCGGGATCCCGGCCGCAGCTCGCCGTCGCGGCGGTCACCCGGCCCGCCGCACGTTCCAGGCGATCCGGATGGAAGTCAATCGCGAGCTGCCCAACCTGCGTGAGGGGCTCGAGGATTCGGTCCACCTGTTGACTCCGGGCGGCCGTGTGCTCGTCCTCGCGTACCACTCGCTCGAGGACCGGATCGTGAAGCAACGCTTCGCCGACTGGTCCGGAACGGCACCCGCGCCGACCACCGCGCGTCGTCTGCCGCCGGTGCCCCAGCCGGCGCCGTTGGTTCGCCTTCTCACCCGCAAGCCCGTCCGTCCGTCCGACGAGGAACTCGCGGTCAACTCGCGTGCGTCGAGCGTGCGGTTGCGGGCGGTCGAGCGGCTGGCGTGAGTCGCACTGCGGCGGCGCCCGCACCCCATCGGATCCCACGGCGGACGGTCGCGCCCGCGCCGGCCGGGAATCGGCCGCAGCTCCGGCTGGTCGATCCCGACGCCCGGCGCCGCGAGATCCGTCGGCGCTGGATGGTACGGCTGTGGGCGGTCGGCATCGTCGCTGCGGCCCTCCTCGGCGTGATGGTGCACGCCTTCATGGCCGAGGCCCAGATGCGTGTCGGCCAGGTCGGCGACGAGATGGTGACCGAGCAACACCGCTACGAAGAGGCGCGCCTGCGCGTCGCCCAGCTCAACTCGCCGGCGCAGATCGTCCGTCGCGCCACCGCCAAGGGATTGCAGCCTGCGGCCTCGGCCCGACCGGTGACGGTCGCCGGCATCGGCAGCACGAGTTCGGACCCGAGCGCCGACAGCACCTCGCCGTGGGAACAGGCCAAGCGCGCCCTGGACGCCGAGCCATGAGTTCGAGCGCCCGCCCCGGCCAGCCCCGCGCCCGCCGTCTCGGCGCGGGCACCCGCCCGCACGGTCGGCTCCCACATCCGCCGCCGCCCGAGCCGGAGTTCGCGCCCACGTCGGCGCGCCGGAGCCGATGACCGCACCGACGCGTCCACGGGGACCGGGATCGTCCCCGCACGTCCGGCCGTCTCGCGCCCGACGCGTGACGACCCAAGCGCACGCCGCTCGCCGGCATCCGCAGGCACCGGTCCGTCGCCGTGCCGCACCGCCCCGCCGACCCGCGTCCGGATCGTCGCGGCCGAGTGAGGTCAATCCCGGTCGCCGGCTCATCGTGATGCTTGTCGTGATGACGCTTGCGCTCGGTGGGATCGTGGCCCGGCTCGTCGACCTCCAGGTCGTGGGGCACTCCCGCTACGTCGCCGAGGCCCGCCGCCAACTCATCCACGAGCAGCCGCTCACCGCAGTGCGCGGGTCGATCTTCGACCGCAACGGTCAGGACCTCGCGCTGTCGGTGCCGCGCGCCACCATCATTGCGGACCCGATGCTCGTCGCTGATCGCGCCGGCGCGGCCGCCAAGCTCTCCCCGGTCCTCCACCTCCCGGTGGCCACGCTCGAGCGGGCGATGCAGCGTGGGAAGAACCCCCAGGGCCACGACCTTCGCTTCGCGTACCTGAGCCGACGGGTCACCCCGAAGGTCGCGGCGCAGGTCCAGGCGCTCCACCTCCCCGGCATCGGGCGGATCTCCGAGCCCAAGCGGGTGCACCCCGCGGGCAACCTCGCGGCTCCCGTGCTCGGGGTTCTCGGACCGGACAACAGCGGCGCCGGAGGGCTCGAGCGGATGTTCGGCACCTTCCTCGCCGGCACCGCCGGGTCGCTTCTCTCCGAGCGGGATCCGCAGGGGCGGGAGATCCCCGCGACCGAACGGCGTGAGGTTGCGGCCAAGCGCGGCGGCGACCTCGTGCTGACGGTCGACCAGTCGTTGCAGTTCATGGCCGAACAGGCGCTCACCTCGGAGGTCGAGCAGACCCAGGCCGACGGCGGGATGGCGGCGATGGTCGACGTGCAGACCGGCGACGTCGTGATGATGGTCAACATCGACGGACGCAAGGGTTCGGTTCCGGCCCACCCCGCGACTGCGGACGAGGGCAACCGTGTCCTCTCCGATATCTACGAGCCCG
>JBBQXR010000326.1:0-4285 GCA_038209455.1 Acidimicrobiia bacterium | reverse complement strand
GCGGATGTTGTGCATGGCCGAGAACTGCAGTTCGACCATGCACAACGTCTATACGCCGCGTGGCGCGCAGATCCGCGACGCGCTCGCCTGGAGCAAGTACATCCACGAGTCGATCGACCTCTTCGCGAGCGAGACCGACATCGTCTTCATGAGCCACCACTGGCCGCGCTTCGGTGCGGAGTCGGTGCGCGAGTTCATGGCCGAGCAGCGGGATGCCTACCGCTGGGTCCACGACCAGACCATGCGCCGGGCCAACCACGGCGAGACGCCCCTCGAGATCGCCGAGACGCTGGGGCCACCGCCCGGTCTCGACGACCGGTTCCACGTCCGCGGGTACTACGGCACGCTGAGCCACAACGCCAAGGCCGTGTACCAGCGATACCTCGGTTGGTTCGACGCCAACCCTGCACACCTCCACTCGCTCCCGCCCGTCGATGCCGCGCGCAAGTACGTGGAGTTCATGGGTGGTGCCGACGCAGTGATCGAGAAGGCGCAGGTCTCGATCGACGCGGGCGAGTACCGGTGGGCGGCAGAGGTGCTGAACCACGTGGTGTTCGCCGAGCCCGACCACCGGGAGGCGCAACTGCTCCAGGCCGACGTGTTGGAGCAGCTCGGGTACCGCGCGGAGTCCGGACCGTGGCGGGACTTCTACCTCACCGGTGCCAACGAACTCCGTCACGGCGCACCGCACCTCGGCGGGTCCATGGCCTCGAGCCTCGACGTGCTCCGGGCGATGACCACTGAGATGCTCGTCGACCTGATGGGCGTGCGGTTGAACGGCGATCGGGTCGGCGCGCACGAGATGACGATCAATCTCACGGTGACCGACGACGGCGAGCGCGGTGCCATCGGGGTGATGCACGGCGCACTGCATTTCACGCCCGGCCGTCACGTTCCGGGTGCTGCGGTGGAGCTCGCGGTGTCGCATCTCGGCCTGGCCCGACTCGCGAGCGGACTGGTGGCTCCGGCCGACCTCGGGCCCGACGACCTTCGCGTCGACGGTGCGCCGGAGGCGCTCGACCGGTTCCTCTCATGGCTCGACACGTTCGACGCGAGCTTCGCGATCGTGACCGCGGACTGACGTCGATGGTCGACGCGATCACATGAGCGACGAATACGAGACCCTCGACGTCCACCGAGCCGGACCGGTCGGTTGGCTGGTCTTCGATCGGCCTGATGCCGGCAACGCCATGGATGCGACGATGCTCGGCGAACTCGAACGCGCGTGGCGCGAACTCGACGACGACCCTGACGTGCGGGTGATCGTGAACACCGGGAACGGTCGTGCCTTCCAGACCGGTCTCGATGTCGGCCAGCTCGCCCGCAATCCGGACGCACTCCGCGAACAGTCGCGCCGGACGCGCGACAGTGCACTGCGGCTCACGGCGTGGCACAACCAGGTGAGCAAGCCGGTGATCGCAGCGGTCAACGGTGTGTGCGCCGGCGGTGGCCTTCACTTCGTCGCCGATGCCGACATCGTCATCGCGGCAACGAACGCGACCTTCCTCGACCCCCACGTCTCCATCGGCCAGGTCTCGGCCCTGGAGACGATCGCACTCGCCAAGCAGTCGCCGATGGAGGCGATCACCCGAATGGTGTTGATGGGACGGTGGGAGCGCATCGACGCGGCACGCGCGATGGAGCTGGGGATCCTCTCGGAGGTCGTCGTCCCGGACGGGTTGCGTGCCCGTGCCCAGGAGCTTGCGGCGACGATCGCGCGGAACTCACCCGCCGCGCTCGCCGCCACGAAACGTGCCCTCTGGGGCGCTCTCGAACTCGGTCTCACCGATGCGTGTCGGGCCGGCGCGCAGGAACTCGTCGGGATGTGGGGCCACCCGGATCAGACCGAGGGACCCGCTGCGTTCGCGGCGAAACGGGAGCCGGTCTGGTCGCCTCCCGGCACGCCCAACGGGTGATCGAGCAGACTCACCGATTCCCCGACATCCCGAGGAGCATCACGATGCCCGCGTCCGACACCCGCGCCCCCGAGGGCGAGCTCACTACGTTCGAGAAGTACTCCTTCTCCGACGGCGGGATGACCCACGACATCTACCGCAAAGGCGCCGGGCCGGTGGTGGTCGTGATCACCGAGATGCCGGGTATCTCGCCCCACGTGTTGGGCTTTGCCGACCGGCTCGTCGCTATGGGGCTCACCGCGGTGCTCCCGGACCTGTTCGGCACCGCGGGCAAGGACCCGACCGCGGGATCCAAGGTGTCGATGGCCGGGTACGTGACGAAGACCTTCACCCAGGTCTGCATCAGCCGTGAGTTCACTGCGTTCGCGCTCGGCAGTTCGTCGCCGATCGTCGGATGGTTGCGGGCGCTGGCGCACCAGGAGCACGAGCGCGCCGGTGGGCCGGGCGTCGGGGTGGTCGGGATGTGCTTCACCGGCGGGTTCGCGCTGGCCATGGCGGTCGACGACATCGTGCTTGCGCCGGTCCTGTCGCAACCTTCGCTGCCGATCATGATCACGAAGTCGCGGCGGCGCTCGATCGACACCAGCGACGCCGATCTCGCGGTGGTCAAGGGGCGGTGCGACCGCGAAGGACTGCGCGTGCTCGGGCTGCGCTTCCACGGCGACCCGTTCGTGTCCGCGGAACGGTTCGACTTCCTCCGGGAGCGGCTCGGTGACGGATTCGTCGGCGTGGAGTTGGATCAGGCCGACGGCCATCCCGACAGCGAGCAGCCCAAACACCATTCGGTACTCACCGGCGACCTCGTCGACGCGCTGGGCGAGCCCACCCGCGTTGCCCTCGACCAGGTCCTCGACCTCTTCCGCACGAAACTGCTCCCGCCCGCGTAGGGAGTACCCGAGCCGGAGCCTGCAGAGGCGAGCAGACCCGCAGCGAGCCTCACGTCACGTCACGCACGACGTTCAGGAGTGCGAGCGAAGGGGCCGAAAAGCCGTCAGAGAGAATCCGCGAGGTTGGGACGTTCGCGCAGGGAGCGCTTCACTTCGGCGAACCCGGGGAAGGTGACCACTTCCCAGAGCGCGTCCCACAGGCGGGTGGCGGCTTCCCCGCGCGGCACGCTGCTGATGACCGGGCCGAAGAACGACTGCATCTCACCGTCGCGCGTGAAGCTGATGATCGGGGTGCCGACGTCCTTCCCGGTGCGGGACAACGCTTGGTCGGTGTCGGCCTGGATCTCGGGATCGAACGACTCGTCGTTGGCGGCCGCGACGTACTCCTCACTCAGACCGATGCCGCGCAAGTAGTCGGGGAACCCTTCCTCGTAATGGTCGACGATCTCCTCCCGGAGCCGTCGGACGTGGATGTCGCCGCCGACCTGGGTGTAGAGCGGCCCGATTTCGTCCCGCTTGCCGTCGGCGCGGAGCTTGGCCGCCACCCGGAGGATCTTGAGACCCGATCCGTGACCGGCGACGTACCGCGGTGGGAAGTCGGTCTCATACGACTTGCCGGCATTGACGAGGCGGAGACTGATGAACCGCCAGTCGACCGTCAGGTCACGTTGGCTCGCGACCTCCGCGATCCAGCGCGACGTGAGCCACGCCCACGGGCATACCGGGTCCCAGAAGAACTCCACGTCGTACTGCGACGGCATCATCGACCTCTCGTCGGGTGGAACGGCTCGGCAGGTTACCGACCATCGTCAGTACCCGATGTGGGCTCAAGTCACTCGTCGCAGCCGATATTCCGGGCGATCCGAGACCGCGGGCCGGCGCTCGTGGCGGCGGTAGGGTCCGGCGATGGGCGAACGCTGGAGCGAAGGTGACATGCCGGACCTGACGGGCCGGGTAATCCTGATCACCGGGGCCAACAGCGGACTCGGGTTCGAGGCCGCACGCGCGTGCGCACAACACGGCGCGCACGTCGTGCTCGCGTGTCGTAACCGGGCCAAGGCCGATGCCGCACTCGAGGCGATCGCGTCGGCGACGGCGAACCCGTCACTGGAGATCCTGGATGTCGACCTCGGAGACCTCGACTCGGTCGCGACCGCGGCCGAGACCTTCCTGGCCGCGCACAACCGGCTCGACGTCCTGGTGAACAACGCGGGGCTCATGGCGATCCCGCACCAGACCACGGCCCAGGGATTCGAGATGCAGCTCGGGGTCAACCACCTCGCGGCGTACGCACTCACCGGCCGGTTGCTCGATCGTTTGCTCGCCACCGACGGTTCGCGGGTGGTGGCGGTGAGTTCGGTTGGTCACAAGCCGGGGAAGATCGACTTCGACGACTTGCAGAGCGAGCGCCATTACGGGGCGTGGCGGGCGTATTTCCAGAGCACGCTCGCCAACCTGCTGTTCACCTACGAGTTACAGCGC
>JBBQXR010000325.1:0-4288 GCA_038209455.1 Acidimicrobiia bacterium | reverse complement strand
CGTCGCTCGCCGGGTCACTCCGCGGCATCGTCAGCCAGCGGCTCGTCCCGCGTGCCGATCTCGTCGGACGCGTGCCGCTCGTCGAGACCCTCGTCACCACCGGACGGGTCTTCGACCGGATCATCGATCCGGAGCGGACCCACGAACTCGAGGACATCATCCGCGACGGTGGGTTCTACGGCATGCAGCTGTTCGACCAGGCCGCGCTCGACCTGTACCGGTCCGGTGTGATCACGCGCCAGGTCGCGCTCGCGGCCGCCACCCGCCCGCACGACCTCGCCCTCGCCATGCGCCAAGACGAAGCCGCGTAATTTCGGGCTCGAGCTTTCGGGCTCGGCACCTCGGACTCTCCGCTCGCGGTCCTGATGGTCGTGCCCTGCGTGGGGCGTCAGGAGAGGACGCGGAGCAGTTCCTCCGGTCCGAAGATGCCCTCGTGCACGCGATGGATCCCGGCGATGCGCAGGGTGCGCATCCCGCCTGCGATCGACGCGCGCTCGACCTCCGGACCCGACGCGCGTTGCGCGACGAGGGCGCGGATCTCGTCGGTCATCGTCATGACCTCATAGATAGCGATTCGTCCGTAGTAGCCGGTGTTGGAGCAGTGCTGGCACCCCACGGCCCGGGCCACGGTGAGGAGTGGTTCCCGGTCAGGTGTTGCCGTGTAGTCGAGTTCCTGCGCCGTCGGCTCGCTCGTCACCTTGCAGACCTCGCACAGCTTCCGGGCGAGTCGTTGGGCGACGACGCACTGGAGCGCCGATGTCACGAGGTAGGGCTCGACTCCCATTTCGATGAGCCGGACCGGCACCGTCGCCGAGCTGAGGGTGTGGATGGTGCTGAGCACGAGGTGACCGGTCAACGCGGCCTCCGCTGCGATCAGGGCCGTCTCGGAGTCACGGATCTCGCCGACCATGATGACGTCGGGGTCGGCGCGCAGGATCGAGCGCAGCGCGCTCGCGAATCCGAACGTGCCGCGCCGGCCGACGTGCATCTGCTTGACGCCGCTCATGTGGTACTCGACCGGATCCTCGACGCTCACGATGCTGCGGGTCGGCTCGTTCAGCTCCGCGAGGGTCGAGTACAGCGTCGACGTCTTGCCCGAACCCGTCGGACCGGCGGTGAGGATTGCGCCTTGCGACGCGCGGTACGACGCTTCGTAACGCGCGAGGTCCGCCGGCTCGAACCCGAGCGCGCTCAGGTCGAGGATCCCGCGCGACTTGTCGAGGAGTCGGAGCACGATCGCCTCACCCGACGCGGTCGGAAGGGTCGTCATGCGGACGTCGACCGAGCGGCCCTTGCCGGCCAGGGAGAAACGGCCGTCCTGCGGTGAGCGAGTGTTGGTGATATCGCAGCCGGCCATGACCTTGAGGCGGCTGACGATCGGGCGGAGCACCCCGCGTGGTGTGTACGACGCGTCGTGCAGCACGCCGTCGACGCGAAAGCGAATGCGGATACGGTCATCCGAAGGTTCGATGTGAATGTCGGAGGCGCGTTCGACGATCGCCTGGTTCACCATCGCGTCGACGAGTCGAATGATGGGAGCATCCTCGGTTTCCGCGACGAGGATGTGCTCGGGTTCGAGATCGTGCAGGTCGACCGCGTCGTCGATGCGGCTTTCCATGCTCGGCTTGGTCCAGATGCGGTTGGCGCACTCGAGGATCTGGGCTGGGTCGGCGACGACCGGGACGATCGGCGACTTCGTGATCACCCCGAGGTCGTCGAGTGCGAACACGTCGGTGGGGTCCGCGAGGGCGACGCGCAACACACCGTTGATCTCCGAGATCGGGATGGCGCGGTAGCGGCGGGCGATGTCCTCGGGAATGCGCTGGGCGATGATGTCGTCGACGGGAGCTGCGGCGAGGTCGACGAATTCCATCCCGAGACGGGTCGCGAGCACACGTGCCGAGTCGAGTGAGGTCACGAACCCCAACTCGGTGAGAATCTCTCCGAGTCGGCCGCCCGTCCGGCGTTGCACCTCGAGGGCCTCGGCCAGTTGCTGGTCGTCGATGATTCCTTCCGCGACGAACAGGTCTCCGATTCGGCGGCGTACCGGGGCTCCACTCGAGGCGGATTCGACGACTTCGTGGATCACCTCAGTTCCTTCGGCGCATCTCGGGCCCGGATTGAGGCGCCAATCTCAATGCCATCGGTCAAGTGCCGTCCGGCGGATCCCCTCGACTCGTCGCCGCCACAGTCCCCCTTCAGTCTCCGGGGCCCGAGGTCGATACGCCAAGCAAGGAGGCAGAAGATGCTGTCAAGTCAGGCTCGAGTACTGGGTGAGTTTCTCGTGGAGCGCCACGTGCTGTCCCGCGACGATCTCGCCATCGCGATGGCCGACTCCCGTCGCACCGGCGAGGGTCTTCCCGCCGTGCTGCGTCGTGATGGGCTGGTGTCGGAGAAGGACCTGACCGCCGCGGTCGCGGAGACCGTCGGCGTTCGCTTCATCGACTTCACCGAGACGCCGCTCCACCCCGACGCCGCGATGATGGTGCCCGAGCACGTCGCTCGTGAGCATCAGGTGATCGGCGTCGACTTCGACGGCACCCGCCTCGTCGTCGCGTTCCCTGATCCGGGCGACGATGCTTCGGTCCAGGCCGTGGGTGCTGCAACCGGCTACGAGATCATCGCGGCCGCGGCCGGCCGGTACGAGATCCAACACGCGATCGACTCGGTGTTCGGACCTGCGGCTCCCGCACTCAACGCCCACGACCGTGATGTCGACCCGGCCGAGCAGGAGGTCGAGGGCGTTCACGTCAACGATCTCCTCATCAAGGTGCTCGAGCAGCACGGCTCGGACCTCCACCTCACTGCCGGCAGCCCGCCGGTCATCCGTGTGCACGGTGAACTCCAGCCGGTGGAGGGCATCGACAAGCTCTCCGGCTCGGACATCCGCGAGATGATCTACGCAATCCTCACGCAGAAACAGCGGGAGAAGTTCGAGAACGAGCTCGAGCTGGACTGCTCGTACTCGTTGCCGGGCAAGAGTCGATTCCGCGTCAACGTGTTCCTCCAGCGGGACAACGTCGGCGCAGTCATGCGGGCGATCCCGTACGAGATCGTGCCGTTCGACGACCTGGGAGTTCCCGCCACCGTCCGGAGTTTCGCCGAGCTCCCGCGTGGCCTCGTGCTCGTCACGGGTCCGACCGGTTCCGGCAAGAGCACCACCCTCGCGTCGCTGATCGACATCGTGAACCGCGAGAAAGCGCTGCACATCATGACGGTCGAGGATCCGATCGAGTTCCTCCACCAACACAAGCGCGCCGTGGTCAACCAGCGTGAGGTCGGCGAGGACACGAAGTCCTTCGCCGAGGCGCTGCGCCACGTACTCCGGCAGGACCCCGACGTGATCCTGGTCGGTGAGATGCGTGACCTCGAGACGATCCAGACCGCGCTTACTGCGGCCGAGACCGGCCACCTGGTGTTCGCAACCCTGCACACACAGGACGCGCCGCAGTCGATCGACCGCATCATCGACGTGTTTCCTGCCCACCAACAGCAACAGATCCGGGTCCAGCTCGCGGCCTCACTCCAAGGAGTGTGTACGCAGCAGCTCCTCCCCACCGCCGACGGTGCCGGGCGAGCCCTCGCGGCCGAGGTGCTCGTCGCCACGCCGGCGGTCCGCAACCTGATCCGGGAGGGGAAGATCTACCAGATCTACTCCCTGATGCAGACGGGCGCGAAGTGGGGGATGGTCACGATGGATCAGAACCTCGCCCAGCTCGTTTCCCAACGCAAGGTCACGATGGAGGTGGCGCTCGAACGGGCGTCGAACGAAGAGGACCTGCGCCGCCTGGTGCAGTCGGCCGGGAACGGCTGGGCCGCCTGATGCCCACCACCTTCGCCTACAAGGTCCGGGACCAGACCGGGAAGCTGATCGAAGGGCAGCTCGACGCGGAGGACGCCACGCTCGTTGTCGGCAAGCTCCGCCAGATGGGCTACACGCCCATCGCCGTCGAAGCCCAGAACGCGAACAAACTCAAGTCCGATATCAAGATCCCGGGCCTGTCCGGCCGGGTGAAGATGAAGGACATCGCGGTCTTCTCGCGACAGTTCGCAGTGATGATCAACTCGGGTCTCTCGTTGATCCGTTCCCTCGCGATCCTCGCGGATCAGACCGAGAATCCCGAGCTTGCTCGCATCATCGGAGAGGTGCGCCTCGACGTCGAGAAGGGTGTTTCACTCTCCTCGGCGATCAGCAGACACCCCAAGGCGTTCTCACGTCTGTACATCGCGATGGTGCGTTCCGGTGAAGTCGGCGGTGTGCTCGACGCCGTCCTCATGCGACTCGCCG
>JBBQXR010000324.1:0-4291 GCA_038209455.1 Acidimicrobiia bacterium | reverse complement strand
TCCTGCCAGGTGACGCCGAGGTCACCGAGGCACACGTCGTCGGACTGCGACATCTGACGGTGCGACCACACGCAACTGTGCTGGCTCGGGAACACCGAGACCGTGACCGAGGCCGAGAGACGCACCGTCTCGCCACCGGCCACACAGATCATGCGATCGGATGCCACCCCGGCCTGCTCCATCATCCGGATCGTCTCGTAGCTGCCGATCAGGGTGGCGTCGGTGTTCGCCATGATCCGTTCGGCGCCGTAGAGGTGGTCGAAATGCGAGTGACCGATCACGATCCAGTCGCACGTGTCGACGTCGTCGGCACTCGTGCCCGAGCCGGCCGCGCCCTCGGCCCGGTCGATGTAGGCATCGAGAAAGATCGTCAGTCCGTCGACCTGCAACCGGAACGTCGCACACCCGTACCAATCCAGCGTGGCCACGACGACTCCCTACGCGCGCTCGACCTCGGCCTTGATGCGTTCGAGCGTGGTGCGCATGCCGTCGCGGTTCGTCTTGCCCCGCGCCCAGCCGAGCAGCGCCCAGTACACGCGCGTGCCGACGTTGTCGGTGAGTTGGAACGACTCGGTGACGTCGGTCCCGTCTCCGCTCGGTTCCAGCCGGTAGCTCCACGTGTTGAGCGCCTTCCCGGGCTTGCCCACACCGAAGGTGAACAACCGGTTCGCTTCGCACTCGGTGATCGAACACTCGGCCCAGTAGATCGGGCCTTTGCCGTTGCGCTTCACGTGCCCACGGAATCGCACGCCGACGCCCGGCCCGGCGGCGCCGTCGAGCCACTCGGCCTCGAAGGTCTCCGGGCTGTACTCGCCGATACGGGTCACATCGCTGACGAGCGCCCAGACCGCCTCGGGCGATGCGTCCATGTGAATCGTGACCGAGTCACCCAGGTTGCTCATGCTTTCCGTCCCCTCATGCGTCGACCGGTTCGAGGACGCGGGCACGGAGTCCCATCGCGGCCAGCATCGCCCGGTCGGACGCGTGGTCGGCACACGGTGTGGTGTCGGTCAGCATGATGTTGCGCTCGCTGGTGAAGATCGAGTTCGCACCGGCGAGGAAACACAGCGCCTGGTCGGAGAAGGACATGAGGTGACGACCGGCCGCGATCCGGACCACGGACGCCGGCATGAGGATCCGGGCCACCGCGATCATGCGCACCGTCTCGTCGGCATTCACATCGGGTGCGTTCTCGAGCGGGGTCCCCGGCACGCGGGAGAGCACGTTGATCGGCACCGAGTCCGGGTGCGGATCCAAAGTGGCGAGTTGGTGGAGGAACGAGACGCGGTCGTCGATCGACTCGCCCATGCCGATGATGCCGCCGCAACACACCGTGATGCTCGTCTCCCGTACCGCCGCGATCGTGTCGAGGCGGTCTTGGTAGGTCCGGGTCGTGATGACCTGGTCGTAGAACTCCGGTGACGTGTCGAGGTTGTGGTTGTACGCGTACAGGCCGGCACCCTCGAGGCGCTTCGCCTGCTCGGCGTTCATCATGCCGAGCGTCACGCACGTCTCCATACCGAGCGCATTCACCTCCCGCACGATCTCGACCACGCGGTCGAACTGCGCGTTGTCCTTGACGTCGCGCCACGCGGCACCCATGCAGAACCGGGTCACGCCGTTGGCCTGCGCGCGCTTGGCCGTCCGGACCACTTCGTCCACCTGCATCAGTGGCTCCGGCTTCACGCCGGTGTTGTTGTGGACCGACTGCGAGCAATAGCCACAGTCTTCGGGACAGGCACCGGTCTTGATCGAGAGCAACTGGTTCACGTGGATCACCGACGGGTCGTGGAACTCGCGGTGCACGGCACCGGCATCCCGCACCAGGTCGAGGAGCGGCCGCTCGAACAGCGTCGAGATCTCGGCGAGGGTCCAGTCGTTTCGTACTGCGGCGGTCATGGGCGGTGACGATACTGCCCGCCCGTCGGGGTCAGTCCGCCCGAGCGAGGTCGTTGCCCAGCCAGGTTCCGGAGATCCGGGCCCAGAACTCCGGCTGCGGACCGAACCCCAACGAGACGTAGAAGGGCTGGGCATCGTTGGTCTGGAGGCCGATGTGCTGGCCGGGCACCGCCGCCACCAGTCGCTCGACCATCGCGCGCCCGATACCTCTGCGCCGATGAGTCGACCTGGTCCACACGTCGATCAGGTAGGCGTTGCACACGCCGTCCGAGAGCAGGCGGGCCATCCCCACGAGATGATCGGTATCCCACGCGAACACGACGTGCTGGGACTGGGCGAACGACCGGCGCAGCCCTGCGGGTGACCGACCGTTGTCGAAATGATCCGCGATCAGATCCGCGTTGGCCTGGTGCCAGTCGACCTCGTCCACGGCATCGGCGAACCGGATCGGGTTCGGTGGGTCAGTTGCCATGGTCGGTCGCCTTTCCGATCCGATCGGCCCGGGCCTGGCGCCCGACTCGCTTCCGTTCCTCGCGTTCGGCCTTGCGCGCCGCGTGGTCGGGTTCCTTCACGGCCCCGACGATCTCGTCCTCCAGCCGCCGGTAGTTCGCGAGCCGTGCAGCATCGAGCGCGCCAGCCGCAACCGCGGCCTCGACTGCGCAACCCGGCTCACCGCGGTGGGCGCAATCGCGGAAGCGGCACGCCAACGAGAGCGCCGCGATATCGGCGAACGCGGCGTCGAGACCGCCCTCCACGGAACCGAGGCCCAGGGTCCGGACGCCCGGTGTGTCGATGAGCAGTCCCCCGGTCGGGATGAGGACGAGTTCGCGACTCGAAGTGGTGTGGCGTCCGCGCCGGTCGTCCTCCCGAACCGCGCCGGTCGCCAGCCGGTCCTCTCCGAGCAGCGCGTTGACGAGCGTCGACTTCCCCGCGCCCGACGGACCGAGCAGCACCGCGGTACGGCACGGCTGCAGGGTCCGGACGACCGCCTCGATGCCGGAGCCGTCCCGCGCCGAGGTGACGATCACGTCGACCCCGACCAGGCGGTCACGGAGTTCTGCGACGTAACCCTCCGGCGCGAGGTCGGCCTTCGTCACGACCACGACCGGTTGCGCGCCACTCTCCCAACCGAGGATCGTCTCCCGCTCGACGCGCGCCGGGCTCGGTCGGTCGCCGGGCGCCGAGACGAGCACCACATCGACGTTCGCTGCCAGTACCTGGATCCGCTCCCGGTCGGCGTCGTGACGCGTCAGCGCGGACCATCGCGGTGCCGTCGCCGCGATGACCATCGAGCCGACGGCGTCGGACCGGCCATCGTCATCCGCGCCCTCGGGTCCCATGTCGGGTCCCATGTCGGGTCCGGTATCGGGTTCGATGTCGTCCGGTTCCAGGGCGACCCAGTCCCCCACGGCAGGCAGCTCCGATGCCGTCGCGATCCGGTCGCCGGCCCTGGTGATCACGACGCACGAGATGCGGTCGACTCTCACCACCCGACCGGGAACGTGGTCCGGATCCGCGACCTCCGCGTACGCCGCACGCGCTCGGTCGTCCCAACCGAACGGCACCAGCGGATCAGCAGAAACAGGAGAGCCCATCGACGCCACGACCTGCGGGGTACTCGGAACGGACCCGAAGCCTAAGCGCACCTCTGCGAACGGCCGGGAGTTTTGCCAAGCCTTGACCGCTCGATACACCGATTCTGCGCGCCGGTCGTCCAGACTGCCTGAATGGCACGCTGGACCGCGTCGGTCGTGGTCACGGTCATTGCCCTCGCGGCGTGCTCCGGGAGTTCGACCCCCGTCACGTCGACCAAGCGGACGCAACCGTCGGTTCCCGTGACACGGACGACGACCACGACCACCACGTCCGCGCCCACCCACGTGGTGGTGACGGCGGCACCGTTCCAACTCCCGCGTCCGTCCGCACGCGCCGTGCTCGTCGCCGACGGCGACCACCTCCTGTTGCTCGGCGGGTTCGACGGTGCGAAGCAGACCATCGCGGACATCCTGCGCATCGATCCGGGCGCACGGTCGACGCGACCGGCGGGCCGGCTGACCGCCGCGGTCCACGATGCGGCGGGGGCACTCGTCGCCGGCCGGCCCATGGTGTTCGGTGGCGGTAACAGCACCGAGACCGCCGGCGTGCAAGCCGTGAACGCCGACGGCACCGTCGCCCTCGCGGGCACCCTGCCGATTCCCCGCTCGGATCTCGCAACCGCGACCGTCGGCACCCGCACCTTCATCGTCGGCGGGTACGACGGTGCACGCGTCCGCGCCACCACGATCGCCACTGCCGACGGCGCTCACTTCGACGTGCTCGGTGATCTCCCGGTGCCGGTCCGGTACCCGGCCGTGGCTGCACTCGGCTCGCTCGTCTACGCCGTCGGGGGGAC
>JBBQXR010000323.1:0-4302 GCA_038209455.1 Acidimicrobiia bacterium | reverse complement strand
TCAGTCGCCTCGAGGACGCGCTCGGCGCGACCGTCGTGGAAGAGCAGACGAAGTCCTAGGGAGTCCCGTGGCCAAATCCAAGCCCCCGATGAACAACATGATGAAGCAAGTCCAGCAGATGCAGGAGGACATGTTCGCGGCACAGGCCCAACTCGCCGAGACCACGGTCGACGGCACTGCGGGCGGGGGCATGGTCAAGGCGACGGTGACCGGGACCGGCGACCTGATCTCGATCGAACTGTCGCCCGACGTGGTCGACCCCGACGACATCGAGATGCTCCAGGATCTGGTGGTCGCCGCGGTGGCCGACGCGAACCGGGCCGCACAGGCTCTGCAGTCGGAACGGATGGGCGGCGTGACCGGCGGCATCGACCTCAGCGCGTTCGGTCTCGGTTGATGCCGGTCCGGTCCTCTCGGTGACGTCGGTCTACGCGGGGCCGGTCCAGCGGCTCATCGACGAACTCGGTCGCCTTCCCGGCGTTGGTCCGAAGTCGGCCCAACGCATCGCGTTCTATCTCCTGCGCGTTGCGCCCGAGGACGCTCGTCGCCTCGCTGGTTCGATCATCGAGGTGAAGGAGAAGATCACCTGGTGTCGTCGGTGCTTCAACATCGCCGAAGGCGAGCTGTGTCAGTTCTGCCTCGACGAGCGGCGCGACCGGACCGTCATCTGTGTGGTCGAAGAACCGCGTGACATCGTCGCGGTCGAGCGCACCCAGGAGTTCCGCGGTTCGTATCACGTGCTCCAAGGGACCATCTCTCCGATCGAGGGCATCGGCCCCGATCAACTGCGCATCAAGGAACTGCTCCAGCGCGTGCGTGACGACGAGGTCACCGAGGTGATCCTCGCCACCAATCCGAACACCGACGGCGAGGTCACCGCGATGTACCTGGCCCGGGCGCTGGGTGAGGGCGAGATGCGGGTCACCCGGCTCGCGAGCGGACTGCCCGTCGGCGGCGACCTCGAGTACGCCGACGAGGTCACCCTCGGTCGCGCGTTCGAAGGTCGTCGCCCGATCGACGCCTGACCGCAGGCGGTCAGGGGAGGGTGGCGCGGATGAGCGCGCCGACCTGTTCGTGTTCGGTGAGGAAGCCGTCGTGGCCGTCGAGTGAGTCGATCACGGTGAGTGGGTCGGCCCGCGGGATGAGCGTCTGTAGCTCCTGCTGGAGCCGGAGCGGGTAGAGCCGGTCCGACGAGATGCCCGCGACCGCGACCCGGGCCGTGATCCGTCGGAGCGCGGCGGGGATTCCACCCCTGCCGCGGCCGACGTCGTGGTGGTTCATCGCTCTCGACAACGCGATGTAGGTATTGGCGTCGAAGCGGTGGGCGAGACGTTCACCGTGGTAATCGAGGTAGGACTCGATCGCGTACCGGCCGCCGGTGAGTGGGTTCTCGTCACCCTGCCGGCCCCGACCGAAGCGTTGGTCGAGTTCGATCTCGGAGCGGTACGACACCTGACCGATGCCGCGTGCGAGCGACATGCCGCGCCACGGACCCTCACCGGGCGGGGCGTCGTAGTAGTCGCCACCGGCGAAGGCGGGGTCGGCGCGGATGGATCGGATCTGCAGCGCACTCAGCGCGATCTCCTCGGCGGTCGCCTGCGCGCCACACGCGATGATCACCGCGACCGGAACCCGATCGGGGAAGGACACCGCCCATTCGAGGGCGCGCTGGCCGCCCATCGAACCACCGACGACCGCGGCCCACCGTTGGATCCCGAGTTGGTTGGCGAGGGCGGCTTCGATCACGACCTGATCGCGGATCGTCACCACGGGAAACCGCGATCCGTAGGGCAGTCCGGTCGCGGGATCGGTGGACGCCGGTCCGGTGGTGCCCTGACAACCACCGAGCACATTGGGGCACACCACGAAGTAGCGGTTGGTATCGATCGCGAGCCCGGGACCGATGACGGCGGACCACCATCCCGGTTGCGGGTGGCCCGGCCCGGCCGGACCCGCGGCGTGACTGTCGCCGGTCAACGCGTGCAGGACGAGCAACGTGTTGCCCCGCGTCTCGTCGAGTTCACCCCAGGTCTCGTAGGCCACCGTGATGTCGGCGAGTCGGCCCCCGGCCTCGAGCACGTGCGGGCGCGCGTCGAAGAGGGTGGCGAACTGGCGCCGACCTGCCGGATCCCCGGGCCGCCAGGCGCTGGTGGTCGGAATCGGTCCGATCAGGCGCCCTTGGCCGCGCGAAATCCGGCTTCGAGGTCAGCCGTGATGTCGGCCATCGACTCGATGCCGATCGACAGGCGAACGAGTTCCGGTGTGACGCCGGCGCTGTCCTGCTCTTCGGGCGTCAACTGCTGGTGGGTCGTGCTCGCCGGATGGATCGCGAGGCTGCGTACGTCACCGACGTTGGCCAGGTGGCTGAACAGTTCGAGGCTGTTGATGAACGCCTTACCGGCCTCGAGTCCGCCCTTGATGCCGAACGCGATGATCGCGCCGTACCCGTTGGGCAGGTACTCCTTCGCCCGGCCGTGCCACTTGCTCGACTCGAGTCCCGGGTACGCAACCCACTCCACCTCGTCGCGCGCTTCGAGCCACTGGGCGACCGCGAGTGCGTTCTGCGAATGGCGCTCCATCCGCAGGCTCAAGGTCTCGAGACCTTGGATCATGAGGAACGCGTTGAACGGGGAGATGGCGGCGTGAACGTGTTCCTGCTGCCGAACGAGGTCGAGAAGCTGTACGCGAACGACGGACGCACGAGTCCGATCTCGGCGATCACCGGTTTGTGGATTCTGCTCCCGCTCGTCGGATTCTTCGTCTGGCAGGTGAAGGTGCAGCACGCGATCAACGACTTCTGGGTGTCCAAGGGCGCCCTGCCGGCCTGAACCACGGTCGCCGTGCTGAACTCTGCGCCATGACGATCGCAATCCCGCCCGTCACCGCCCGCCGTCCCGCCACGAGTGCGGTGGCGGCGGGCGCGGTCGTCCTCGGCGGTTGTGTCGCGCTGGCCCTCGTCGACCCGGCCGGCGGACCGACGATCTGTCCGTTCAAGGCGTGGACCGGTCTCGACTGCCCAGGGTGCGGGATCACCCGTGCAGCGCACCAGTTGTTGAGCGGGCACCTCATGGCGGCACTCGATCTCAACGTGTTGATCGTCGTCGTCCTGCCGGTGCTCGTCTGGACCAGCTTCGGTCTGTTCCGTCAATGGTTCGGCGGGCCGACGTACCGAATGCCGAAGGTGGCGCCCCAGGTGCTGATCGGCGCGATCGTGGTGGTCGTGGCGTTCGGGATCGTGCGCAACCTCCCGATGGAGCCGTTCCACTGGTTGGGGACCGCCTAGCTGTTCGCATCACCAACGAAACGACCCCGGTCCCATCGGACCGGGGTCGATCTCGTTGTGGCCGCGCTGTGCAGGGTTACGCCGCGACGGGCTCGCCCTGGAGACGCTTGTACATGTATCCGGTGGCGATGATCACGACCGGCCAGGCGACGATGATCCCGACGCAGAGTGCGATCACCCCCGCGAGCATCACCACCCAACTCAGCAACAGGAACACGATCACGGCACCGGCGTTGTCCTTCACCAGTTCGAAGCTCGCCTTGATCGCGTCGACCGGTGAGAGGTCCTTGTCGACCAGGAAATAGCCCCAGAAGACCGAGAAGAACGCCACCGCGATCCCCGGCAGGATGCAGAGGATGAAGCCGACGAACGTCAGCACCCCGACGATGATGGCGCCGATCATGTAGTTGCCGAGCTTGTCCATCGACATCACCTTGGATGCCTCGAGGCGCTCGCCCCGCACGATCATGAGCGTCGCTCGGATCACGAACAATTGCAGGATGGAGCCACCGAGGAAGGTGAGGAACTGGAACAAGCCGTTGGCGAACAGCTGGGTGAAGAACCCTGGACTGTCACCGCAGCCACCCGTTCTGACCAGACCGTTGTTCGTGATCTGGATCGTGCACTTGTCCACACTGGTCAGGCTCGACCGGATGAAATACCCGATGACACTGAGGACCACGATCGCGAGGAAGCCGACGACGAGCGCCACCACGATCTCGCTCCAGTTCGCCAGGAACTTCTCCCAGCCGAACTTGATCGCCGCGCTGGCTTCGGCCGGTTGATTCCCGCTGCTCGCGGGCACGCCGCCACCGGGTGGTGGAGGCGGGGGAGGTGGAGGAGGCGGTGGGGATCCGGGCGGGAACTGGGACATCTGTTTCTCCGATCAGGGCGCTGAACTGGGCAAACGGTAACGACACCGCGTCGCCGCGACGGGGATACTCGTTCTCGACCCTCACCTTCACAATCGTTCTGTCCGCTCGGCCGCCCGCAGACGCGCGGACAACGCGGCGTCGCCC
>JBBQXR010000322.1:0-4310 GCA_038209455.1 Acidimicrobiia bacterium | reverse complement strand
CAAGTCCCAGGGCGTCATCGACGAGTCCGAGTTCCAGGCCCTCAAGGCGAAGGTCGTCGGCTGACTCGTTCAGCACCGGCACCACGACGTTCGGAGCGGTGGCACCTGCGGGTGACCACCGCTTCGTCGTTTCCGATCGTCGCTACACGTAGTCCCGCCGCTGGAGCCACCTCATCGCGACCCACCCGATGATGGGCGGGATATACGCGGTGACGAGACGATCGGTCATCACCGCCGCGGTGGCGATGCTCGGGTCGACGCCGACCGCGGTGAGTCCGGCGGTGAGACCGGCCTCCACGACGCCCATGCCTCCGGGCACCGGGATCACACTCGCGAAGAGCGAGACCGCGGTGTTGATGAAGAGCAGTTCCGCCAACGAGACGTGCGTGTCGTACGCGGCGAGCGACGCGGACAGGATCAGGACGTTGATGATCTGGGTCGCAAGTGATCCGCCGATGATCAGCAGCAGCTTGCGCGGCGACGTGAGGACCGACCACACGTTCTTGACCGTGGTGACCACGGGCGGGATCACCTTGGCCCGCAACTTCGGGATCAGCGCGATCACGCCGACGACCACTGCGAGGCCGAGGACGATCACCGCGACCAGTCCGACATCGTGGGACGTGCCGCCCGAGTCCGATTTGATGCCGAGGTCGCTCAACGAGATCTGGTCGGCGACGACGCTGCCCGTGAGGAACAGCACCACGATCTGGATCAGCGAATACCCGAGGCCGGGCAGGGTCCCGGACGCGATGGCGGTCGGGGCCGGGATTCCCCGTTTCTGGAGGAACCGGATGTTCATGAGCATCGTGCCGACCCCGGCGGGGGTCGCGAGGTTGAGGAACGAACCCGCGCACTGCGTCATCGTGAGCGGACCGAGGGGAACATCGGCCGCCGGGGGAAGGCCACCCAGGGCGCTCACGGCGTAGGTGATGTTGGTGAGGCCCCAGAGCGCGAAGCCGACGAGGACCCAGGCCAAGTTCGCGGTCTTCAGCTCGCGCCAGAGATCGGCAGGGTTGCCGATGACCCCCAGCAGGGCCCAGACCCCGAAGGCCGTGAGCGCGAACATTCCGATGTTGCCGAGGCTCACCCGCCGCAACTCCTCGATCGGCGGAGCTTCGATGTCCGACGCGGTGGCGATCCGCTCGCGCAGACCGGCCACGGTCGCCTTGAGGCCGTGGGTCGACGTGCGTACCGACCGGGCCACCACGCCCGGCTGGAGGAACGGCAGCGTCGCGCCGAGCGCCGCGGTACCGAACCCGGCACACGCGGCCGCCACCGCGCGATCGTCACCGACGATCTGGGCCGTGCTGACGAGCAACGACGCAACGTCCGCACCAAGTCGTGAATCCGGCGCTGCCGACGAGCCGGCGGAGAAGTCGGCCAACACGGGACCGGTCTCGGTGAGCACCACGTGGGCGGCGTCGAGCTGCCCGTGGGCGATACCGGCTGCATGAAGGGCGCTGACTTGGTCCCACACCGCCACAAGCGCCGCGTCGTCCACCTGATCGGCGGCCGCGCCCGCGAGCACGACGCCGGCGACCGTGCGCGTCGCGATGACCGCGGCGCTCGGACCCGCGACGCCCACCTCGATCAGCCGCGGGACCTGGACGCCCGCCCGCTCGGCGCGCAACAGGAGGTACGCCTCATGCTCGACTTCCTGGAGGCGGCTCGTGAACAGCGCCGGGCCGGAGTCGCGGTAGACGACGAACCGGAACGCCTTGGACAGCAGCCGGGCGTCCCGCTCGTCGCGACCGATGACCGTCACGTCGATGGATCCGTCCTCGGCGCTCCCGAGCACGACGGTGCGCCCGATCCCCTGCACCGGCGCGAGTCGCAGGCCGTCGGCATCGATCCCCAACTCGTTCAACGCCAGGTCGATCTGCGGGATCGTCGGCCGGCCGCCGGGCGAGCCGAACACGAGGTGGACCAGGGCCGCGATCCCGATACCGAGCGCGAGGCCACCGATCACGTCGTCGGGTCCGGCGCCGCTACCGATCACCGCCGCGGGCAGCGCGAGGACGACGAGGGCCCAACCGACGGCGCGAATTGCGCGCGACAGGTACGGCGCAGCGCCGGCCACGACCGCGGCAATCACCGCCACGGACACGGTGGGGAACCCGGGCGAATCCTGTGTACTGGCAACCGACGATGCGGTGCTGCTCACCGACGCACCGTCGACCAGGAAGGCGATACCGCGACCGAGCAACCACGCCGCGCCGCCGGCCAGGAGCAGGTCGCGGGCAAGGCGACCTCGACGCGCGATGAACGCTGCGACGACCACCAGCCCCACCGCCCAGATCGCGCCGAGATGGAGGCACGCGGCGAGCAGGCCGTCGAGACTGGCCGGAATCTCCTCCGCCAGTTGCGCGAGGGCGCGGTCGAGCGAACCGGTCTCGCGCGAATGGATGGCCGTGACCACCACCGCCACGGCGGCGACCGCGAGGACGATGCCATCGGATGGGCGGCGCTGGTACGGCTCCTCGGACGCGCGCGCAAACGCATTGCGACCGAGTGACCGCGTCCGTCCCGCCCGGGCGCGCCGCACTGCCGCGGTCATGGCGTGTCGTCGACCCGCGCGATGCGTTCGAGGCGGGCTTCGAGGTCGACCGGCGCCGGTACCGCGTGGCCCTGCCGCTCCTCGTTGCGGTACCAGAAGGCGGCATTGGCGGACGCCGCGGCCGTGATGAGGCGTCCGAGCATGTAGGCCCACAGGAGGAGCGCGAGCGACGCGCCGATCGCGCCGTAGGTCTCCGACTTCTTCTGGATCTGGTAGCTGAACCAGTAGATGGTCGCGGCGTGGAGCGCCACGGTGCCGATGCCGACGACCGCGGCTCCCGGCATCAAGGCCCACACCGGGCAGTCGGCGCGCGGCAGCCACCACGACACGAACAGCCACAGGCCGAACGGGACGACGGCCGAGAGCACCAACCCGAAGATCCCGAGCACCACCGACTGCGCGCGCAGGGCCGAGACGGCGGCGCCGCTCCCCAAGGACGCGGCGATCACGAGGACCAGTCCGCCCGCCGCCCGCGTCGCGCTCGGGAGCTTCGGCACCGGGACCCGCCAGATCAGGCCGTGCGTGATCCGCAGCACCTTGACCACGGCACGAGATGCGAGCAACAACGCGAACCCGCTCACCAGGAGCGCGGTGACGCGCTGACCCGTGGAGAGGTCTCCGACACCCTTGACTGCGCTCGCGACGAGGCCGGTGATCCCCACCGACTGCGAGATGCCCGTGGGTTTGCCGTCGGCCGCGTCGGATGCGAACCCGAGACCGACCACGAAGAAGAAGACGAACGGCACGAGGAAGAGGAAGATCCGGAACGCCACCGCCGCCGACAACACACCGCCGCCCGTGGCATTGTCACGTTCGAAGGCGCGAAAGACCGTGTCGATCACGCCGGAGTTCGGACGCGCATCTTCGAGCCGACGGCGGGTGTCCTCGAACCGCACCTCCATGTGGTCGCGCTGGTCCCGGAGTCGGCGGGCGAGCGAGCGTTCCTCCGCATCCTCGAACGCCGGTTCGGGCGTCCCGCCCGCCTCGTCACCCCCGGTGCTCATGCGTCCTCCTCCGCTCCCTCGACCTCGTCGACGTCCCCGGCCGCGCGGCGCAGGCGCGGACGACCGAGGTTCGAGACCAGCAGTGCCACCACGCTCACGAGATACAGCTGGCCGAGCAAGGCCTCGGAGATGGCGAGCATCCGACCGAGGTTGAACCGCGCGGTCAGGTCGCCGTAGCCCGTCGTGGTGAGCGTCGTGAAGCTGAAGTAGACGAAGTCGACCGCGGCGTGGACACCTTTCTGCACGAAGAACTGCCCGTCGATGACGTCGATGATGCGGTACACGTACGCGAAGAAGACGCCGAAGAGCAGGTAGATGCAGAGCGAGGCGGCGACGGTCTCGAAATCGATCTTGGCATGGGTCAACACCCGCCGGACGATCACGACCGGTCCGAACAGCGCGAGGAGCGACCCGACGACGCCGGGGCCGATGGACTGACGGTCGACGGTGGTCGAGACGATCGTCAACAGCAGCGCGATCCCGAGCAGGACGTACGCGGTTCGCATCGTCCGGGACGACACCCGGGACGCGTGGAGGATGACCAGCATCGTTCCGCTCTGCACGGCGACCACCGCGACCTGGCCGATCCGGTGGTCTCCGGCCGCGGCATACGTGATGATCGATGCGACGATGAGCAACGCGGCGAGCGTGAAGCGGTCTTCGAGGCTCTCCAGCGGAGACACCTGGCGAGTCGGCACGCCGGGCATCGTAGGGCGGGCGCTCCAGCGTCGACGCGCTCACCCGGA
>JBBQXR010000321.1:0-4313 GCA_038209455.1 Acidimicrobiia bacterium | reverse complement strand
CGGCCGGTTCGGCCCCGACCTCGTATCGGTCTACGAGCACTGGTCCGAGTTCCGTGCGTTCTGGCACGACCTCGAAACCGGGGCCAGCACGCCGATCGACGAATCCCAGCTCGGGTCGCCTGCGCCCGCACCCCGCCAGGTGTTCGCGATCGGTCTCAACTACCGGTCGCACGCAGAGGAATCGGGCATGGACCTGCCCGCATTCCCGGCCACGTTCACCAAGTTCCCCGCCAGCCTCTCGGGTCCGTTCGCCGACATCGAGATCGGCTTCGACATGGTCGACTGGGAGGTCGAACTGGTGGTGGTGATCGGTGTCCGGGCCGACCACGTGGCCGAGGCCGACGCGTGGGATCACGTCGCCGGGCTCACGATCGGTCAGGACATCTCCGACCGTGCATTGCAGTTTGCAGCCGGCGCGCAGTTCTCACTCGGCAAGTCACGGCGCGGGTACGGCCCGATCGGTCCGTGGCTCGTGACGCCGGACGAGTTCGCAGATCCCGACGACCTCGAGCTCGGCTGTTCGGTCAACGACGAGGTCGTCCAACAGGACCGCACGAGCGGACTCGTCTTCCCGGTGGCGCGCCTGATTGCCGATCTTTCGTCGGTGCTCCCGCTGCTCCCGGGTGATGTGATCTTCACCGGAACGCCTTCCGGGGTCGGGATCAGTCGCCAGCCGGCGCGCTTCCTCGCTGTCGGCGACACCCTCACCAGTTGGATCGAGGGTGTGGGCACGATCCGCAACCGCGGTGTGGCTCCGGCCGCTTCGTGAGGGACGGGCGCTGCGCTCAGCGCCGGAATGGAGCAGGAACGATGAACCCGACCCTGGAAATCGGCTACCTCGGCATCGAGGTCGACGATCCGGATACGTACACCGACTTCTTCGGCGGCATCATCGGATTGCAGCCGGGCGTTGCCGCGACCCCAGGCACGCTCACGTGGACCGACGATGATGCCGCCCAGCGACTCGTCCTCGAAACCGGTCCGGCGAACGATGCCGTGTACCTCGGATTCGTCGCCGTCGACGATCGTGCGTTCGACGATCACGTCGCCCGACTCGCCGCCGCGGGGTACGCCACGACGCCGGGCACCGACGCGCAGGCGAATGCGCGCCACGTGGATCGCCTGGTGATCGTCGACACGCCGTGGGGGATCCCCGTCGAGGTGGTGTGCGGGCTCGCGCGAGGTGCGACCCCGTTCCGGTCCGAGCTGATGCCCGGTGGCTTCCTCACCGAGGGTGTCGGCTTCGGGCACGCAGTGTTCGCGACGACGGCCTTCGACGAGTCTCACCGTTTTCTCACCGAGGGTCTGGGAATGGCGCAGTCGGATTGGCTCGTCAGCGAACTCGCGCCGGGGATCGAACTCGAAGTTCGCTTCTACCACTGCAACGCACGCCACCACACCGTCGCGCTCGCCCGTGCGCCGTTCGAACTCCCGCAAACGTTGCATCACGTGATGTTCGAGACCAAGACACGCGACGACGTCGGCCGTGCGTTCGATCGGGCGTTCGCATCCGAGCGCCCGATCGCCAACGCCCTCGGCCGGCATGACAACGACGGGATGTTCAGCTTCTACGTCGTCTCCCCCGGCGGATTCCAGGTCGAGGTCGGGTTCGGCGCCCGCACGATCACCGACGATTGGTCCGACAATCGCCGCTATGACCGCACCAGTTCGTGGGGCCACCAACCCGTCACCCGCCCGTGACCGTCGGCCCCGACGACGCCGGGACGAATGCGATTGCGGACGTGGCGATCGTCGGCGCGGGTCCGGTGGGCTGTGTCCTCGCGCTCCTGCTTGCCGACGCCGGTCATCGGGTGGTCGTGGTCGAGCGATGGGCCGCCCCCTATCCCCTGCCCCGCGCGGTTCACTTCGACGACGAGTCGGCCCGGATCCTCCAGGCGTGCGGGCTCGGTCCCGCTCTCCCGCGGCTGTCGGAGCCGGCCGACGTGTATGAGTGGCAGAACGGTGAAGGCGTCCCGCTCCTTCGGCTGGGCACCGCCGGCGGCGGACGTTCCGGATGGCCGAGCGCCAACATGTTCAATCAGCCCGACCTGGAGGCGGAACTCCATGTTCGGGTGGAGAGTCATCCCCGCGTCGAGATCTGGCGCGGGTTCGCGGCCGTGGGTATCGCCGACCACGGCGACGACGTGGAGCTGGCGGTCAGACCGACCGACGCCCCGGATTCGGTGACCCCTGACGTCGTCGACGCGCGCTACCTCGTGGGATGCGACGGCGCCAACAGCTTCGTACGCGGTGCACTCGGCATCGAGATGGAGGACCACGGATACTTCTTCGACTGGCTGATCGTCGACGTCGCGTTGCACGAGCCGCGTCCGTTCGAACCGGTCAACCTCCAGATCTGCGATCCGCTCCGTCCGACCACCGCCGTGTCGGGCGGTCCGGGTCGACGCCGGTGGGAGTTCATGTGCCTGCCGGGCGAGCACCTCGACGCACTCGACGACGCAGACCGGGCATGGGAACTCCTCGCACCGTGGGACGTGACGCCGGAGAACTCCACGATGGTGCGCCACGCCGGCTACCGGTTCCAGGCGCGGTGGGCCACCCGATGGCACGACGGCCGCGTGTTCATCGCCGGCGACGCCGCGCACCAGACGCCACCGTTCGCGGGTCAAGGCATGTGCGCGGGCCTGCGTGACGCCGCCAACCTCGCTTGGAAGCTCGATCTCGTCCTCAGTGGACGCGCATCGAACGCGATTCTCGACGCGTACGACGAGGAACGGATACCTCACGCGGCGCAGGTGATCGAGTTCGCGATCGAACTCGGCAAGATCATCTGTGTGCCCGACGCGGACGCGGCTGCCGAGCGCGACGCGCTCATGGCGCCGATGGTCGCCGACGGGGTCACGAGTCCCGGTCCCGGTATGCCGCCGCTCGTCGCCGGAGTCCTCGATCTCGATACGCCGGGTGCGGGGGAACTGTTCGTGCAGGGCGTTGTCTCCGACGGCAAGCGGACCGGCCGGTTCGACGATCTGTTCGGCGCGGGGTGGGTGCTCATCGGAGATGCGACCGCGATCGCAACCATTCCGTCCGATCTGCTCGGCTGGTTTCGCACGATCGGGAAGGTGGCGACCGTCGGACCGGAAGGGAACGTGGAGGATGTCGGCGGCACGTACGGGGCGTGGCTGGCCGATCACGATGTCGACGTCGTCATGCAACGCCCGGATTTCTACGTCTACGGCACCGCGTCGAAGGCCACCGCGTCCGAACTCCTGACCCACCTCCGCTCGACGCTCACCGGCGTCTCGGTCCGAGGGGCAGGCAGGTGACAGCGGAGCCTTCGGAGGTGAATACTGGCCTCGACCCGTGGCCGACCAGTCGAAGGAAACGCTCATGTCGGAATTCCCTGCACTCACCCACGTCGCCCTGACCGTTCGAGATCTGGCGGTGAGCGTGCCGTGGTACGAGGCGCTGCTCGACGCGAAGCCGGTGCTCGACGAGGACACCGACCCCGACATGCACCACACCGTCTACCTCCTCGGCAACGGCACGCTGCTCGGTCTACACCAGCACGCGACGGCCGCACCCGCAGGTCAGTTCAGCGAACACAACGTGGGGCTGGACCACCTCGCGTTCGGTTGTGCCGACCGGAGCGCGCTCGAGGGATGGGCGAAGCGCCTCGACGACCTCGGGATCCAACACGGTGGTGTCAAGGACGCGGGCTACGGCTCCGGCGTGAGCGTCCGTGACCCCGACGGCATCGCGCTCGAGTTCTTCGCTCCGCCTGCCTGACCCCGCGATGCGGGCGCTCAGCTGCGGGCGAGTCCGTGCTCGAACGCATACGCGGTCGCCGCCGACCGTGACGACACGCCGATCTTGGTGAAGATATTCGACAGGTGACGCGCCACGGTCCGCCGCTGACGACCGACCACGTCCCCGACGACGCGTCGAGTGACGTGCCGCCTGGGTGCTGAACTCGGTCCTCCGGGTCAAACCTGCCGACCTTTGTCCTCTGGTGTACCGAGGCGGTACAGGAAGGGACAAACGTCGGGTGTGGTTAACGGACGCCCGGGTGCGCCGGGCGAGCCCGCACAAGGTCGGGCACAATGCAGCTCGGGTCCAGAGTGCCAGTTGAAGGAGAGCGGAAGTGTTCTACGGCGCGGAGCAGGCGCGAATCCATGACCGCGCCTTCGGTGTGCTCGCGTCGACTGCCGCGGCGGACGTGCTCGACTTGCTGCGCGCTGGTAGCCACGACCGTGGGCTCGTCGTCGACCTGGGCTGCGGATCTGGCATCCTTGCGCGCGTCGTGATCGACGCGGGCTATGACGCACTTGGTGTCGACATCTCCTCTGACATGG
>JBBQXR010000320.1:0-4320 GCA_038209455.1 Acidimicrobiia bacterium | reverse complement strand
GCCTCGGGGTCGTGCCACCGTTCGACGAGCACCACTTCGTCGAGCGCCTCGGGCTGCTCACCATCATCGTGTGCGGTGAGTCGTTCGTGAAGGTGTCGCTGCTCGCGGCCGACGGAACGCTCAACGGCATCGACATCGGTGTGCTGGTCACCATGTTCGTGTTCGTGTTCGGCATCTGGTGGGCCTACTTCGACGACATCCCCCACGCCGGGATCCGCGCCGAACCGGTGTTCACGACGGTGTGGCTGGTCGGTCACCTCGTCCTCCAGCTGGCGTTGGTCGCGAGTGCGGTGGGTTTCGCCAAGGTGCTCGGCTACGAACTCGGGACGACGCTCGTGGGCGAGAAGTCGTTGCTGCTCACGCTGCCACTCGTCGGTGTGTTGCTCGGGCTCACCCTGATCGGCATCGGCACCCGCCGCGTGCCGTACGGCCCGCTCGTCGATGCACGCCTCGGGATGGCCGCGCTCGTCGTCGTCATGGCCGTGGCCACCTGGCAGTTCGAGTGGATCAGCGCCGGCGGTGGTGCCGCGGTCATCGCGGCGGGCTCCGTCGGGATGGCGGCGTTGCAGACCATTCTCCTGCGGCGCACCCGGGTCGCCTGACCCCCATCCGGGGAGGCGCATAAAGTATCCACACACCAGTTCTGCCAACCATTCGGGAGAGCACCATGGCCACGGCGACCACTGATCACTACACGATCATCTCGGCCGACACCCACGCGGGTGCGAACCACGAGACGTACCGCGAGTTCCTCGACCCGAAGTTCGTCCCGGATTTCGACGCGTGGCGGGACAAGTACAAGAACCCGTGGAAGGACCTCCGGGACACCAGCCTGCGGGTCCGCAACTGGGACGACGAGCGCCGCAACGCCGACCAGGAAGCGGACGGCGTCGTCGCCGAGGTCATCTTCCCGAACACGGTGCCGCCCTTCTTCCCGAGCTTCGTCCTGTTCGCGCCGCCACCGAAGCTGGAGGACTACGAGCACCGTCATGCCGGCATCCATGCCCACAACCGCTGGATGGAGGAGTTCGTCTCCCACTACCCGGAGCGGCGCGCCGGCATCGGCCAGATCTTCCTCAACGACGTCGACGACGCCATCGAGGACGCCAAGTGGATCAAGGAGCACGGTCTGCGCGGCGGGGTGCTCCTGCCGAACATCGCGCCCGACGTCAAGTGGGTGAAGCCGCTGTACGACCCGATCTACGACCCGCTGTGGGCGGTGCTCGAAGACCTGCAGATCCCGGTCAACGCGCACGGCGGTACCGGTTCTCCGGATTACGGCCGCTACGCGTCGGTGCCGATGATCATGATCAGCGAGGTGGGTTTCTACTCGCAGCGTCCGTTCGTGCACATGACGCTCGGCGGCGTGTTCGAGCGTTTTCCGCGCCTCAAGTTCGTGATGACGGAGATGGGCGCGGCGTGGATCCCACCCCTGCTCACCCAACTCGACGCCATCATCGCCAACGTGCGCAAGGGTGAGATCGGTGAGCTCAAGTACACGGCCGAGAACGCGCTGGAGCGTTCGGCGACCGAGTACTTCAACCAGAACTGCTGGGTGGCGGCCAGCCAGCCCGGTCCCGCCGACGCCAAGGCCCGCGAGATCATGGCCGACGACCGGTTCATGTGGGGGAGTGACTACCCGCACGACGAAGGGACCGGCCCGTTCACCGTCGAGCACCTGCGTCAGGTCTTCCACGACGTCGACCCGACCGAGATGAAGCGCATCCTCTCGGAGAACGCGGCCAAGCTCTACGACTTCGACCTCGAGGCGCTCGCGCCGCTCGCCGCGCAGTACGGCCCGACGGTGGGCGACATCGCCCAGCCGCTGCGCGAGCTGCCGGAGAACCCGAACAGTGCGCTCCTCAAGGGCCAGGGCCAGCGCATCGCCTGATCGGCGTCCATTCGCCGGTCGACGGACGCCGGTCGTATTTCACTTCCATTCGCGACATGGCCACGTGTACTGTCCACCGTGGGTGACCACGGACTTCGATGCTCCGGACGCGACGGACTCAGTGCGTTCCGCGCACCGAGGCGGCACCGGGTAGTCGTTCGGGGAGGGGGTGAGCTGCGATGACCCGCAGCATCGACGACCTGCTCGCCGACGCGCGCGCGCGACTGTGGCGCGTCACGCCGGTCGAGGCCTTCGAGGCCGCGGCGCGTGGTGCGCTCCTGGTCGACACCCGCCCGCGTCAAAAACGCGACGCCGACGGTGGGATCCCCGGCGCGCTCGTCATCGAACGCAACCTCCTCGAATGGAGGCTGGATCCGACGAGCGACGCGCGGATTCCCGAGGCGACCGGGTACGAAGTCGAGTTCATCGTGGTGTGCGACGAGGGCTACGCGTCCAGCCTGGCGGCGGCGAGTCTGCAGGATCTCGGGTTGTCGCGCGCCACCGATCTCGACGGCGGGTTCCAAGCTTGGCGCGCCGCCGGACTGCCCGTCAGCCCGCCCGGCTGACCGCGAGCGCGACGAACGCGTCCGCCGCGGGGGAGAGCGGGCCGGTCCGGTGGAACAGGCACACGGTGCGGGTGAGGTGTGGTCGGAGCGGTGCGACGGTCGCACCGAGGCGCGCCGCTTGGTCGGCCAGAGCACGCGGATACAGGGTGGCGCCCGCGCCGGCCAGGACCAGGGGGAGGATCGCCTCCCGTTGTGACGCCACGACCGCGATCTGGGGGATCACGCCGGCGGCCGCGAAGGCCTCGTCGAGCTGGGACCGGGTGGCAGTGCCGGCGGCCGCGGCGACCAGCGGGAAGCGGGCGAGTGCCGCGACCGACAGGCCATGCGTCGGCGCCTCGCTCCCGGGGGGCAGCACCGCGAGCAGGTCCTGGGTGCCGAGGGCGTGGCTCTCGAAGCTCGCGCCCGCCGGCGCGGTCACCGCCACCCCGATCTCGCACTCCCCGGTACCGACCAATTCATCGAGGGCATCGGTGTCGGGGGGATCCGCGAGCGCGATGGTCACGCCGGGATGCGCGACCCGGAAGGCACCAATGAGCGGTGCGACCGGGTCGATGGCGAGTGTCGGCAGCGTGCCGAGGTCCAGACGCCCGCGCTCGAGCCCGGCGACGGCCGCGACCGCGGCCTGGCCGGTCTCGACGTCGCGCAAGACCTGCCGGGCCGGGCCGACGAGCGCCTCGCCGGCCGGCGTGAGGACGACCCGCCGACCGACGCGATGGAACAGGTGGGTCCCGAGCTCGGTCTCGAGCTCCCCGATGGCCTGCGACACCGACGGTTGCGACACGTGCTCAGCCTCGGCCGCCCGGGTCATACCACCGCGGTCGACCACCGCGAGGAACAGGCGCAGCCGACGGAGATCCATAGGTGAATCCAATGTAGCTCAGTAGAACTACGTCTTGGACCTGTGGAGAGTTCGGGCGGATGATCGACCCATGTCCCTCGTGCTCGTCGCCGCCGCCGGCTGTGGCATCGGGCTGGCGTTCGGGCTGTTCGGGGCCGGGGGCTCCGCGTTCGGCACACCGATCCTGGCGCTGCTGGGGGTGCCGGCGCCGATTGCGGTGGCGTCGCCACTCCCGGCCATGCTGCCGGCCGCGATCATCGGCGCCCGGCAGTACTTCCGGGCCGGGATGCTCGACCGCCGCGTGGCCAAGCTCGCAGTCATGGCGGGGGTGCCCGCGGTGCTCGTCGGTGCGCTGGGATCACAGGTGATCGGTGGTCACTGGCTGTTGATCTTGTCGGGTGCCTTGCTCTTCGCCGCGGGCGCAAGGATGCTCGTTCCACAACGCCGCGGTGCGCAGCTCCGCTGCGCGGCCCGACTCGACTCGCCGGGTCTCGTCGTCGCGCTCGTCGCGGGTGCCGGCGTGGTGTCGGGACTGCTCGCGGTCGGCGGCGGCACCCTGCTCGTGCCCATCTTCGTGATGGCACTCGGGTTCACGACCGCGCGCGCGGCGGGGACGTCACTCGTCGTCGCCGCCGTGCTCACCGTGCCGACGATCGCCGCACACTGGATGCTCGGCAACATCGACTGGGGCATCGCGGCGGCGTTCGCGCTGGGGATGGTCCCGGCATCGATGCTGTCAGCGCGGGTCGGGCCGCGGGTGCCGGACCACATCACCCGGCCCGCGTTCGCCGCGGTGCTGCTCTTCTTCTCGCTGTTCTTCGTGCTCCGGCAGCTCAGCTGACGCGGGTCAACGCCAACACCGCGTCGCGCATCTCCGGTCGACAGATGAGGAGGTCGGGGAGCCACGGCTCGGGACGGTTGTAGAGGAGCGGCGCGCCGTCGAGCCGCGACACGTGCAACCCGGCCGCCGCCGCGACCCCGACCGGCGCCGCCGAGTCCCACTCGTACTGGCCGCCGCTATGTGC
>JBBQXR010000319.1:0-4327 GCA_038209455.1 Acidimicrobiia bacterium | reverse complement strand
CGCGTCCCTTTCGACGCGCATGGGGTTCGCCGCGCTCGGTGGCGTCGACCCCGATGACCTCACCGACGAGCTGTTCCTCCACGGCGTCCTCGCGCATTCATCGTTCACCCCTTCCGAGGTCTTCGGAGCGGGGCCGCGCGGCATCGATGTTCCCGTCGAGTACGGCTGGGTGCGGGACACGCTCCTCGTCGACGGCCGATGGAACATCGCCCCCGAAGTGCTCGTCATGCGCCTCGCCGACCACCTTCCGCCCGGGCCTGGTCTCGTCCTCGCACCCCGACGCGAAATGGCGTGGTCGAACTCGGTCCGGTACGCCGGCCCCGGCGACGAGCCGGTCGCCCGGATTCACCCCGACGAGGCGGCCGAGCTCACCGCGGACCGACACGCCGTCGGTCACGCCACCGTCACCGGGCGCCACGGGTCGATCGCCGTCACCGTGGTGCGCGATCCGAACGTCGCTCCTGGGGTCGTCTCGATCACGCACGGCCGAACCGACGGCGGCCCGGGCGTTCTGACGAGCTCCCGCGATCGCGTGGACCCCCTCACCGCCATGCCCCTGGCCTCGGGGGTCGCAGTCACCATTGCCCGAAATGGTCCCAGCACCTAGATTCCCCGCCTCGCTCCACCCATCACGCCAGAGGGGTCAACCGTGCGTCATCCGTCCCGAGTCTTCGTCTTCTCCATCACGCTCGTCGCGGCCGTTGCACTTGCGGTACCGGCCAGCGCCGCGGTCCGCTACGACCTGTCCAATCCCAGCTCCACCGGCTGTGTGAGCAAGGGCCCGGTGCAGTACACCAAGACGGTACGCACCTACGGAGTGTGGTCGCTCCGGCTTCGGAGCAGCACGGGATGTAGCACGGTCTGGGCGTACCTGACCCGCACCGACACCTTGCGCTGCAAAGACGGCGGCGCGAACTGCGGACAGGTTCGGCTCACCCGTACCCTCGGCAACGGCACCAAGACCGCCACCGCCTGGCGCAAGACCCCCGGCGGGACCAAGGCCGTGCTGTCGTTGCAACTCAATCTCCTGAGTAACGCGAAGTACGTTGCCACCGCGACGACGACGGCAGGCGCAGCCATCGGCGCGAGTGGAACGATCTCGGTCGATGCCAAAGGGGTCATCACCTCGTCCTGACCGGCGCGTGCAGCCTCGGGGTTGAGATCCGGACCAAACGGGTACGCGACCCGGATGGAGATCGTGCGCAACGATGATGGAACCCTCGTGGTGCCGGTAGAGCCGGACCGTCACCACGACGACGACGACACCGTGGCAACCGGGGCCGTCGAACCGACGACGCGTGTCCTGCACCCTGGTGAGGGTGGGTACGACGAGGCGCTCGCCGAATGGGACCTCCAACAGAACCCCGACCGGGGCGAGGTCGTGTCGACCGCATCGGGTCGCGAAGAAGCGATGAAACTGATCCACGCCGTGGCGGAGTCCGAGGACCACGCCATCGCCCCCGCGGTGGAGGAACTCGACGACCCCGAGGCGAGTGGCGAAGCCCTCCGTCACGTGCTGGTCGGCGGCGTCCACTCGGTGGAGGCCTTTGCCGAAGAAGTGGCAGAAGCCGAAGGTGGCGACCCGCTGCCCCCACACCAAGCCACCAAGATCATCGGGGAAGTGCTCGCCGAACTCGATCGGTGAGCTGAGCTCGGCCCCACCGGCTGAGCGCGACGAGGAAGTCGCTCGCGGCGTTGAGGTAGCCGTGCCGCACGTTGCCGGACTTCTTGACGTCAGTCGGCCTGGCCGTGATGGAGCCAGGCGACGAGGTCCGCCGGGGCGAGCGCGTCGATCGTCTCGCGGTAGTGCGCGCGGAGGTCGTCGTCCATCGAATCCCGCCACCGTCCGCTGACCCCCTCGTGGAAGAACGCGTCGGGGTCACGCCAAAGCCCGTGGGCGCTGTCGGGTACCAGGAGGGCCGACTGCGACTTCATCGACGCGAAGGTCGCGGCCTCGACCAGCGCCGGCCACCGGGCTTCGGGAACCTCGATCCGGAGGACCTCGGCCAGTCGCCGAAGGCTCGCCGCGAGGTCATCCTGCAGATCGTCGTAATGCATCAGATGGACCTTCGCGTCGTCGCGATCGGGCCAGAACGTCGCCAGGTGGTGCACCAGCAGCCGCAGGCACGACCCCGATCCGGTGACCGGAGCCGGGTTGTCGATCCAGTGCGTCACCGCTTCGACCTCGGACGCAGGGTCCGGTGGCGGTTCCTCCGCGAGCAACTCGGCGACGTCGTCGAGGCCGACCGCGTGCAGGCGCGCATCGATCAACTTCTCGAACCGGAAATTGGCGTGATGGTGCATCATCGACCGCGCGACATCACGGGGATCTCGACCCACACTGAGATAGGTCACGCCGGGTTCGATCGGCAGACCGTCGAGCGGTGTATGGGTCTTGATGAACCGGCGATGCGTCTGCGCGGCGAGGAGCGAGAACACCTCGTCGTCGGACCGGGTCAGCATGTCCAACCAGGGCGAGTAGCCATCGAGCGGGAGTTCCAACTCGGGGGTCTGGAAGACCAGGAGCGCACACATCATCTGGGTCCACGTCGTCCCGCATTTCGCCGGGGTCGAGATGACGATGTCGGTGGGCCGAAGCTCGAAACGCTCCCACCGGGAACTGTCCGAGATCAGTGTCTGGTAGCGGACGAGGGGCGGCCTCGGCGTGAGCATGGTCCGAGCCTCGGTCGCGTCAGCGCAACTCGCCGCGCGCGAGCATGTCGGCGGGATCCTGCATCCGCACCATCCCCAGGTACCCACCGCCGCGGCCGACACCGTCGTGGACGGCGTAGCCGAGGATCTCCTGGACCCGACGCGGCAGCGTTGCCGCAATCTCCGGCGGCACCGCGAGGTAGTTGTTCTCCTCGGTACGGAGCCATCCGAGGCAGTAGCTGAGGTGGGCGCCGCGACGCGGCGTCGTGGTGGTGTTCGCGCCCCCCGAGTGGATCGTGCCACCGAGGTACACGACCGCGGAGCCGGCGGCCATCTCGGCGTAAGCGATCTGCTCCGGGGTGGGCACGGTCGCCATCTGCTCGGCGGGGGTGCGCTGGCGGTCGGGCCAACGGTGACTCCCCGGTACCAGGCGCGTCGCCCCGTTCTCACGGGTGAAGTCGACGAACGCGATGACCGACGCGAGTTGGAGTTCCGGCGCGGGCTTCGGAACGTCGCTCCAGACCGCCTCGTCCCGATGGAACCACTGGTCCTCCGCGCCCGGACCGCGCTGGAGGAGGTGCCCGATGTTGAGCTGGTACCGGGCACACGATGGCAGGAGCACGCGGTCGCACAATGCGAGCAGCAGCGGGTGACACATCACGTCGACCGCGAACGTCCGCGAGATCCCTGGGACCCCCGAAACCTGTTTGGTCTGGGCACCGTGGAACTGCGCGATCACCGGGTTGAACATCTCCGCGTTCGGGTCCGACGCCTCGACGGCGGTGCCGACCTCCTCGTTCACGCGCGCCACGACAACCGCGTCGAGGAGGTCGTCGACGATCACGGCCCCGTCGCGCTCCACGATGCGGTAGATCGCATCGATGTCGGCGTCGACGCTCACGTGCTCGATGGTCGCACCCACGTTTCCGTCCTTCGCTCGCGACTCCGTCGGCATCCTGTCACCGCGGCGACGCGGGTGCATCCAGCGAGCTGCGTCGGCTACCCGGGTCCAGGTATCGAGGACCACGCCTGCGACTCGTCGTTCCGGGTGCCGGTGTAGGGACAGCCGGCGCCGTCGACGCCGCGGGTGTTGAGCACCTGGTTGCGGTCGTAGTAGCGGGACAGGACCCCACCGATGGTCACGTTGATGATCGGGACCGTCGGCGACACACTCGTCGTACAGAGCACCGGATCGCAGGAGTAGCACCCGGCGGTGCTGCTGTCCGAGGTATCGAAGTTCTGGAACGCGGTCTGCGCCAGCACCAGGCTCTGACCGTTGGGAATCACCTGAGCGCCCCAGAGGCCGAAGGTGGTCTTGCCGACCGTGACCGTCACGGTGGCCGATACCGACGCACCCGTGCTGTTGTCGACGCGCACCGCGCCGGTATCCCACCCACCGGTCGACGGGTCGGGGGTCCCGACGAACACGATCCCGGCCGCGCCCATCCACGGCGACGGCTTCGGGTGCAGGTTGTTCCGATGGTGGGTGTCGTAATACCCGGTGGAGACGTCGATCCCCGACGCCGACGGTGCGTGCACCACGATGTCGCGCGTCGCCGATCCCGTGAGTCCTCCGGTGTCGGTCACCGCGACCGCCACCGTGTAGGTGCCCGCATCCGAGTACGTGTGTGCCGCCGTCGCCGTGGACTGCGGGCCGACCGTCGTCCCGTCACCG
>JBBQXR010000318.1:0-4332 GCA_038209455.1 Acidimicrobiia bacterium | reverse complement strand
CACCGCCGAGCGGGCATTGTCTGGCAACCTGACGGGCCGTCAGGTCGGTCAGCACGCCGCAAAATGCGGCAAGAGGGGGACTCGTGAAACGCTTTCGGTGGTTGGCATTCGTCTGTGTGATCGCACTGGTGCTCGCGGCATGCGGCCGCAGCGACACCCAGTCCGGAGGGAACACCGACAACACCACCTCGACCACCGCTTCCGGAGGAAGCACCGGCACTCCCGGCGCGTTCGGGACGAGCGGGGTCGTCTGCAAGAAGGGTTCGCCGTCGGGCTCCCCCGCCCCCGGCGTCACCGCGTCCGAGATCCGCCTCGCCACCTTCTCCGACGTCGGATACGCCGGACGGCCCGGGCTCAACCAGGAACTGTTCGACGCGGCCAAGGTGTTTTCGCAGTGGTGCAACGACGCCGGCGGCATCAACGGTCGCAAGATCGTCGTCGACCAACGTGACGCTGCGCTGACCGAGGACACGGCCCGCATGGTCGAGAGTTGCGCCCAGGACTTCATGGTCGTCGGCGGTGGTGCCGTCTTCGACCAGAACGGTGTCGACACCCGGCTGAGCTGCGTCCTGCCGGAGATCCCGGGCTACGTCGTGAGTTCCCAGGCCCGTGGTGCCGACCTCTCCGTGCAACCGATCCCGAACAAGATCGACTCGATCCCGATCGGCGACTACCAGTACCTGGCCAAGAAGTACCCGGCCGCCACCAAGGCCTACGGCGTGCTCACCGGTGACATCGACACCACCAAGGTCACCGCGCGCCAGGGCGACGAGGCCGTCAAGAGCCTCGGTTGGAAGAAGGTCTACGACGACCTCTACCCGCCGTTGGGTCTGCTCGACTGGACCCCGGTGGCCCAGAAGATCAAGGACAACGGCGTCAAGGGCCTGCTCTGGACGGGCGAGCCCGAGAACCTGGCCAAGTTGATGCAGGCGCTCAACGACATCGGCTACCAACTCGACTTCGTCCGGACCGACGCCAACCATTACGACGCCAAGCTCCAGGAGACCGGAGGCGCGGCGATCAAGAACGTCTACGTCCGCAGCATCTTCACGCCGTTCGAGGTTGCGAAGCCCGGAAGCCCGACCCAGGACTACCTCGACCTGTTCAAGAAGTACCTCCCGAGTGGCAAGTCGAAGGCACTCCTCGGCATGCAGGGATTCTCGGCGTGGCTGCTGTTCGCGACCGCGGCGAACGAATGTGGCGACAACCTCACGCGCAAGTGCGTGTACGACAATGCCACCAAGATCAAGGAGTGGACGGGTGGTGGACTGCACTCGGCCACCAACCTCACCATCGGCGCGCCGGCACCGGACTGCTTCACCGAACTCATCGCCGACAGCAAGGGCTTCAAGGTCGTCGGCGACCTCAAGCCGACCGAAGGCATCTTCCGGTGTGACCCGAAGAGCGTCTACAAACTGACCGGCGACTACGGCAAGGGTGCAACCCTCGCTGCGAACGGCAAGTCCCTCTCCGACCTCAAATAGCCCGACGGTTCCGGAGCCGGCGAGGGTCGGCTCCGGAGCCGAGATCCCTGGAGCCTCGTGGACAAGTTCCTCACCTTCACGATCGTCGGTCTGAGTCTCGCCGCCATCTACGCGATCATCGCGAGCGGCCTGGTCCTCACCTACACCACGACCGGAATCTTCAACTTCGCCCACGGTGCCGCTGGCATGCTCGCGGCGTTTGCGTACTGGCAACTTCGGTTCGACTGGGGCTGGCCCGTCCCCGTCTGCCTCGTCCTGATCATCGGCATCATGGCTCCACTCTTCGGGATCCTGCTCGAGGTCGTGGTCATGCGGGGGTTACGAGGAACGACCGACACCGTCAAACTCGTGGTGTCGATCTCGCTGCTGTTGTTCATGATCGGCCTGGCCCAGCTCCTCTGGCCGCCAGGCGTGAGCCGCCCGATGTCGAAGTTCTTCGCGTCGAGTTCGACGATCAACCTCGGTCCCACCACCATCACGTGGCACCAGGCGATCACCATCGGCGTCGCGATCGTGGTGGGGATCGCGCTGCGATTCGTACTCACGCGGTTCCGGTGGGGAATCGCGATGCGGGCCGCGGTCGACGACCCCGCGCTGTCCGCACTGAACGGTGCCCGCCCCAACCGGGTCTCGATGCTGGCGTGGGCCCTCGGTACGTCGCTGGCGGCGGTCGGCGGAGTCCTCATCGCCCCGAACGTGACCCTCGATGCACCGTCGTTGAGCTTGCTGATCGTGAGCGCGTACGCGGCGGCGATCTTCGGCCGATTGCGGAGCTTGCAGCTCACGCTCGTCGGCGCGATCGTCGTCGGCCTCACCGACGGTTACCTGACCGGTTACCTGCCGCAGAACCAATACCTCCCGGGCCTGCGGATCGCGAGTCCGGCGGTCCTGCTGTTCCTCGTGCTGTTGGTGCTCCCGAACCCCCGGTTGAAGGGGCGCATGACCCGCTCGCGGGAGTTCTTCCCGATGCCCTCGATCCGGGGTGCGCTCACGTTCGCCGGGGTCGTGGTGCTCGGCGGCGTCGTGCTCATGACCACCCTGTCGACGCCCGACCAACTCACCTACGGTCGCCTGTTCCCGATCGGGATCGTCGCCCTGTCATTGATCCCGCTCGTGGGCTTCGGCGGCCAGATCTCACTGTGTCAGCTCAGCTTCGCCGGCATCGGCGCGCTCGTCATGGCCCACCTCGGCCAAGGCGGTGACCCGATCGCCCTCGTCTGGGCGGTGCTCGTCGCCGCGGGCGTCGGCGCCCTGATCGCGCTCCCCGCGCTGCGTCTCTCGGGCATCTACCTCGCCCTCGGAACGGCCGCGTTCGCCACCATTCTCGACCGCTGGATCTTCACGTTGCCGAAGCTGACGGTGTTCGGCTGGTTCGACGTCAACCTGTTCGCGCAGGGCTCGATCGGGGTCGACCCGCTCCGCATGTTCGGGACCACCTTCAACGATCCCGGGGCACAGATGGTGATCGGCGCCATCGCGTTCGCGCTGGTGTCGTTGCTCGTCGTCGCGATCCGTCGCGGCCGCCTGGGTCGACGCCTCATCGCGATGAAGGACAGTGAAGCAGCGTGCGCCACGCTCGGGATGAACCTGTTCGGCACGAAGCTGCTGGTCTTCTCGATCTCCGCAGGCATCGCCGGCCTCGGCGGTGCCCTCTACGCCACCCAACTCACGACGATCCAGTCGAACAACTTCGACCTGGTGAGCAGCCTCCAGGTCTTCGCGTTGACGGTGGTCGGTGGGATCGGCGCGATCGGTGGCGCACTCTTCGCCGGCATCTCCCTGTACGCGGTGTTGCCACTCATCGGCACGCTCTTCCCGAGCCTCATCCGCTGGGTCGGCCTCCTGCCCGGTGCGACCGGCATCGGGCTCGGGCGGGACCCGAACGGTGCCGTGAGCCAGATGCGAGAAGGGTTCGCACCGCTGGCGGGATCGCCATCGTCGCTGCTGGTGATGACATTGGCCCTGGTCGCGCTCTACGGCCTCCGACTCGTCGAGGCCATCGACAACTGGACCTTCGTCGGCGGACTCGCGGTGATCCCGCTGGTGGCGGCCGGTGCCGCGACGCTCTCCGCCGCGGCGAAGCAACGCACCCTCGCGCAACTCGAACACCTTCCCGACCGCACGCCACTCGAGTGGGTGGGCATCGACCGCCCGTGGACCGAAGCCGACGTCGAGGCGCTCGACCGTCAGCTCGGGACGCCCAGCGTGTCCGAGATGGAGTTGGAGCTACATGGCCCTGCTTGAAGTCTCCGGCGTCACCGTTCGGTTCGGGGGCAACGTCGCGCTCGACGACGTACAGATCACCGCTGAACCCGGGATCGTCACCGGCCTCATCGGGCCCAACGGGGCCGGGAAGACCACGCTGTTCAACGTCATCACCGGGTTGCTTCCCCCGAGCCGCGGCGAGATCCGTCTCAACGACCGCGCCGTCACGCGGCACTCCCCCACCAAACGCGCGCGTCTCGGCATGGCCCGCACGTTCCAGCGCCTCGAGCTGTTCAGCCTCCTGAGTGTCCGCGAGAACATTCGCGTCGCCGCCGACGTCCGCAAGGGTTGGTCGCACGACAAGGAGAACCCGGCGACCATCGTCGACGAGATCATCGAACGCATCGGACTCGGCGATGTTGCGGACGCCCGAGTCGACTCGCTCCCGACCGGGCAGTGCCGGTTGGTGGAACTCGGTCGCTGCCTGGCCACGAAGCCCAAGGTCCTGCTGCTCGACGAACCCGCCTCCGGGCAGGACGAGAGCGAGACGGTTCTGTTCGCGGAGCTGCTCCGGTCCCTCGCCGCCGGAGGAATGGGTGTGGTGCTCGTCGAGCACGACGTCCAGTTGGTGATGAGCGTCTGT
>JBBQXR010000317.1:0-4345 GCA_038209455.1 Acidimicrobiia bacterium | reverse complement strand
TCATGAACCTGGGGCGAGTGGGGATCTGGACACATGCGTTGGATGCGCTGCCGATCGGGCGGGCGCGGGAGGTCGTCGGGGAGATCGAGGCGCTCGGGTACGGGGCGCTGTGGATCCCCGAGGTCGCAGGGCGGGATCCGCTCATCACTTCGTCGATGTACCTCGACAGCACGACCTCGATCGTGCTCGCCACGGGTATCGCCAACATCTACGGACGCGACGCGCTGGCCATGGCGTGCGGGCACAAGACCCTCACCGACGCGTTTCCCGAACGGTTCCTCCTCGGACTCGGCGTGAGCCACGCGCCGGCGGTGGAAGGACTCCGCGGGCACACCTACGGGCCGCCCCTCACGGCGATGCGCGAGTACCTGGCCGCGATGGATGCTGCCGTGTACTTCGCGCCCGCACCGTCGACGGCGCCGGCGCGCGTGCTCGCCGCGCTCGGGCCGAAGATGCTGGCGCTCGCAGCCAAGGAAGCGGCCGGCGCGCATCCGTATTTCGTACCCGTCGAACACACGGCCCTTGCCCGCGCCGCCCTCGGACCGGACGCGTTGCTCGCGCCCGAGCAGATGGTCGTCCTCGAGACCGACGCCGATGCGGCCCGCACCATCGCCCGCCAGGCAATGAAGACGTACCTCGGGCTGCCGAACTACACGAACAACCTGCGCCGACTCGGATGGGGTGACGACGACCTCGACCACGGCGGTTCCGACCGTCTCGTCGACGCGATCGTCGCATGGGGTGACGAAGCCGCGGTCAAGGCGCGCGTCGACGCGCACCATGCGGCCGGTGCCGACCACGTGTGCATCCAGGTGTTGTCGGCCGACTTCTTCGCGGCGCCGGTCGACGCGTGGCGGCGGCTCGCCCCCGTGCTGCTCTAGCCTCACGATCACGAATTCAGCGCGCGATTTCCTTGACGAGATCCTCGACCGCATCGCCGAGGCCGCACGGTCGCTCCATCTCGATCCGTCCGTGCACCGTCGATTGCAGCAACCCCAACGCGTCCTCAAGGTCTCCGTTCCGGTACGGATGGACAACGGCGAGGTCGAGGTCTTCACCGGCTGGCGCATCCACCACGACACCACGCGCGGTCCGGGGAAGGGCGGCATCCGGTTCCACCCCGACGTGAACGAACGCGAAGTGACGGCGCTCGCCGCGGCGATGACGTTCAAGACCGCGGTCCTCAATCTCCCGTTCGGCGGCGCGAAAGGTGGCGTCCGCTGCGACCCGAACCGGCTGTCGCTCGCCGAACTCGAGCGGCTGACTCGGCGTTACACGTGGGAGATCATGCCCCTCCTCGGTCCCGACCGAGACGTGCCCGCGCCCGATGTGAACACCGATGGTCGGGTGATGGCATGGGTGATGGACACGATCTCGATGGCCCACGGCCAAGCCATCACCGGGTCCGTGACCGGGAAGCCGCTCGCGATCGGGGGTACCGCCGAGCACGCCGGCGGCACCGCGACGGGAGTGGTGACGTGTGTGCGGGAGGCCTTCGCCGCACTCGACCTGCCCATCGCCGGAAGCCGCGCCGTGATCCAAGGGTTCGGCAAGGTCGGCTCGCCGCTGGCGTTCCTGCTCCACTCCGCCGGGATGCGGGTGGTCGGCGTCGCCGATGTTGCCGGCGCGGTCATGAACGCCGGCGGGCTGGATATTCCCGCACTCTCCGATCACCTGCACGCCACCGGCTCCGTCGCCGGTTTTCCCGGCGGTGAACCCGTCCCCGACGGTGACGTGTTCGCGATTCCGTGTGAGCTTGCGGTTCCTGCGGCGCTCGCGGGAGTGATCGACGAAGCAGTCGCGCGATCGTGTCAGGCCCGCGTCATCGTGGAGGCCGCCAACGGTCCGACCACGGCCGCCGCAGATGCGATCCTCGACGCTCGCGGCGTGGTGGTCGTCCCCGACATTCTCGCCAACGCGGGCGGCGTGACGTCGTCGTACTTCGAGTGGGCCCAGAACCGCCAGGGCATCGCGTGGCGAGACGGCGAAGCTGCGAATCGGCTGCACACGACGATGACCGACGCATTCGCCACCGTGTGGGCGACCGGCGACACCCACGGCGTGTCGCTCCGCCGCGCGGCCTTCATCGTCGCGCTCGAACGCGTCGCCGAGGCGATCGCGGTCCGCGGCCTCTTCCCTTGACCGCCTCGCGCACGGGTTGCCCGCGCGCGGACTAACCCTCCAGGTCGAGCCTCAGCATCCGGATGGCGTTGGTGCGGACGACCTTCACGATGGTGGCGTCGTCGAGGTCGGCCATGATGTCCATCGCGACCTTGCGGGAGTGCGGCCAGGTCGAGTCGGAGTGCGGGTAGTCGGTCTCGAACGTGACGGTGTCCTCACCGATCTCGTCGAGGGACTTGAGACCGTGCGGGTCGTCGAAGAAGCAACCGAAGACGTGCTCGCGGTAGGCCTGGCTCGGCGGCACCGTGACCTTGTCGGCCACACCACCCCAGCCGCGGTTCTCGGCCCACACCTTGTCGGCGCGGTCGAGGACGTACGGAATCCAACCGATCTGACCCTCGGAGTACGCCACCTGGAGGTTCGGGATCCGTTCGAAGATGCCCGACATCAGGTAGTCGGTGAGCGACATCGCAGCGTTCATGTAGGTGAGCGTCGAGCCGACGGCCGCCGGGGCGTCCGGTGACGTCGACGGCATCTTGGAACTCGAGCCGATGTGCATCGAGACGACGGTCTCGGTCTCCGCGCAGGCCTGGAAGAACGGGTCCCAGTATCCCTCGGCATCGTGCACCGACGGCAGGCCGAGGAACGGCGGGATCTCGCTGAAGCACACCGCATGCGCGCCGCGATCCGCATTCCGACGCACCTCGGCGGCCGCGAGGCGCGCGTCCCAGAGTTGGATGATCGGCAACGGGATGAGCCGGCCACCCGAACCCGCACACCACTCGTCGAACTGCCAGTCGTTGTAGGCCTTCACGCAGAGGTCGGCGAGTTCCCTGTCCTTGCGTTCGAGGAACGTCTGCCCACAGAACCGCGGGAACGTCGGGAACGAGAGCGAGGCCTCGACCCAGTTGGTGTCCATGTCCTCGAGTCGGGCCACCGGATCCCAACAGCCGGGACGCATGTCGTCCATCGTGATCGGGCTGATGGTGATTTCTTCGCGGGGCACGCCGGCGGCGGCCATGACGCGCGTCAGTGGGTAGCGGAGGTCCTCCATGTCCCACCAGTCGCACCAAGTGCCGTCCTCGTCCGGACCGGCCTCGCGATAGCTGAAGACCCCGCCGACGAACTGCATGTCGGCGACCTTGCGCCGGTGCATCGTGGGGCCGAGTTCCTTGAACCTGGCCGGCAGGCGGTCGGACCAGACCGTCGGTGGCTCCATGACGTGGTCGTCGACCGAGATGATCTTGGGGAACTCTTCCGGCGTGAACATGGCTGTCACAGTATCTGACGACCCGTCAGATCGGCGGTGTCACCCCGACATCCCAGAGATGATGCAGCGGGTCGTGGATCACGTAGCGGGCGAACGACTCGATCGTGAAGGTTGCGCCGTCGCTGCGATAGCCGGGGCGCTGCCACGCAGCACCGGCCACGGTTGCGAACCGCCGGGCGAGCCCATCGGCCGCGGCGACGATCTCCTCGCCGACCACCGCCGGGTCCTGGCTCGCGTAGTCGTCTTCGCGTGCCGTGCGGTCCTGGTCCCAGTTCTCGTAGTGCGGTCCGTCCTCATGCAGCATGCGCTCGAGTCTCCGGTCGCACACCCCGAAGACGTCCCGGACGTGGCACGCGTACTCGAGGATCGACCACCGATCGGCCCGGAACCGCTCCCCCGCGTCGGGCGCCGCGAGGAGTTCCACCCAGGCCGCGGCGTTGGCCCGGGTCACCTCGGCGACACGCGTCGGCTCGAACTCGGACGCAACGAACCCGCACTCGGGACAGGGACGCTCGAGGACCCAGGTCCAGTCCTTGGCGTCGGGAACGATCACGACGGTGGTGACGCGCCCGACCACGCCGTCAACACGGCTGCGGTCGTGGTCAGCGTCGCGACGAGAGCCAGCGTGTTCGCGATCACCGCTGCCGCGTATTCCGCCGGCACGCCGGCGACCGCGTCGGTCGGCATCACGAATTGGTAGCCGCGGTTCACTGCGTCGAACGCGAAGTTGGTCATGCCGATGTTCACGGAGACGACGACACCGACGATCGTCGTCACCCCGAGGTTGCGCAGGACGACGTCGAGGTCGGTGCCTCCCATCGGCCCGATGCCGTGCCATCGGGTGAGCACCACGTCGGACGGCTCGGGGCCGACTTCGGGCACGAGGGTGGCGCCCGGGCTGCCCGGGGTGAGGTCGAGGCCGATCGACTGCACGGCCGCGAACAGCCGGGCGTT
>JBBQXR010000316.1:0-4351 GCA_038209455.1 Acidimicrobiia bacterium | reverse complement strand
ACCTGGTAACTGCCTTCGGCGATGACGGTGCTCATGTGCTGACGTGCTCCTTGCTGGTTGAAACGAGCGACCTGACGGTCGGGGTGCCCCAAAGCCCGGCGACGCTACGGGGCGTCGAGAAGGGCGTCAATCTAGCCAAGCTGGCTGGGCAGTGACCGAAGCGGGGACCGCGGATCGCCCGAACGGCAGGGGAACGCCACGGAACCGGGGAAATCAGATGTGGTACGGCACCGAGGTGACGACCGTTCCCTTGCGGAACAGCAGGCGACCCTTGAGGAACAGGGCGCTCTGGTTGTGGAGCAGTTGCCCCCACCAGGAACTGACGACGAACTCCGGGATCACGACGGTCACGATGTCGTTGTCCCGCTGAGCGTCGAGTTCCTCGACGAACCGGAGCACGGGTCGCGCGAGCTCCCGATAGGGAGAGAAGACGATCTCGAGCGGGACCGTGATGTTGAACTGGGCCCACTGGCGGGCGATCTTCTCCTGCTCCTCCTCGTCGGAGACCACCGTCACGGCGAGCAACCGGGTGGGCCGCATCGACTGGGCGTAGGCCAGGGCTTCGAGCACCCCGCGGTGGACCGATCCGACCAACACGACGACCGTGTGGTTCATCGGCCTGACCTTGTAGTCGACGTCGGCAGCCAGACCCTTCTCGATCGTCGTGTAGTGGGTGTGGATCGACTTGAACAACATGATGATGAACGGGATCACCACGATCGGCACCCAGGCGCCCTCGGTGAACTTCGTCGCCGCGATGACGATCAAGATGATCAGCGTCGTGAATGAACCGATGCCGTTCAACCAGGCATTGAACTTCCAGCGTGGTTCGCGTTCCTTCTGATGGTGGCGCACCATTCCGGCCTGCGAGAGCGTGAACGACGTGAACACGCCAACCGCGTAGAGCGGGATCAACGCGTTGGTCAGCCCGCCGAACGCGACGATGAGCACGCCGGCCATGGTTGCCAGGATGAGCACGCCATTCGAGAACACGAGTCGGTCACCGCGGTTCGCCAACTGACGCGGCAAGTACTTGTCGTGGGCGATGATCGACGAGAGGCGGGGGAAGTCGGCGTACGCAGTGTTCGCGGCGAGGGTCAGAATCGCCGCGGTCGCGAACTGGAGCACGAGATAGATCGGACCGTTCCCGAACACGAGCAGTCCCATCTGCGAGAACACGGTCTGCTCGTGGCTCGGATACGGGTGCAGCCGGTGGGCGAGTATCGACACCCCGAAGAACAGCACTCCGAGGATGATCGCCATCCACATGAGCGTCTTGGCCGCGTTCTTCGATTCCGGCCGACGGAACGCGGGGACTCCGTTCGAGATTGCTTCCACGCCGGTCAACGCGACCGCGCCGGACGAGAAACCCTTCAAGATCAGGAACAGTCCGAGCGATCCACCCAACGCCTTCGTCCCGCCCGCGGCCTTGAACGCTTCCGCGTTCAGGGGAACGTGCGAGATGTTCCCGGAATAGCTCTGATAGAGGCCGTAGACGATCAGCCCGATGAGCGCCACGATGTAGAGGTAGGTCGGGGCCGCGAAGATCCGGCCCGACTCTTTGATCCCGCGCAGGTTCGCGAGCGTGATGAGGGCAATGAGGATCAGCCCGATCTCGACTCGATAATCCACCAGGTTCTGGAATGCCGGAATCGAGACGATCGCAGCCACGCCCGCGGAAATCGATACGGCAACGGTGAGGATGTAGTCGACCAACAGCGACGCGCCCGCGATGAGTGAGGGCATTTCGCCGAGGTTCTCCCGACTCACGACGTAAGAACCGCCACCGCTCGGATAGGCGAAGATCGTCTGGCGATACGAAGTCACGACGATGGCCAAGATGATCGCAACGGCGATCGAGATCGGGATCAGCGAGTTGAGACCGAGCGCGAGGCTCGAAGAGCCGATCGCAGTGACGAACAGGATCTCCTCGGTCGCGTACGCGGTGGACGAGATCGCATCAGAGGAGAACACCGCGAGCGCGATGACCTTGGGGATGCGCTGGTGCTCTTGCTCAGCCGTGGCGAGCGGGCGCCCCACCAAGACACGTTTGACGACGGACACGGAATCCCTTCAGCAGTGACGGCTGCGACCGGGAGGGAGTCTGGCACGGGCGAGCCGGAGCGCACCGGTTCCGGAGCACTAGGTTCCTCCCCCATGCGAGTCGCCATCGCCGGAGCCGGCAACGTCGGACAACACGTCGCCGCGTCACTGCACCAGGCCGGTCACGACGTGTTGCTCATAGAGCAGAAAGACGCCGTGAAGGCCCGCGCCACCCTCGACGCTGGCGTCGAGTGGCACATCGGTGACGCCTGCGAGGTCTCCTCGCTCCGGGAGGCGGGGCTCGAGAAGTGTGAGGTGCTCGTCGCCGCCACCGGAGACGACGAGGACAACCTCGTCGTCTCCTTGTTGGCCAAGCAGGAGTTCGGCATCCCCCGGGTCATCGCGCGGGTCAACCATCCGAAGAACGAGTGGATGTTCACCGAGAACTGGGGCGTCGACCTGTTCGTCTCGACCCCCACGCTGATCACCGCCATGGTCGAGGAAGCGGTGAGCGTCGGCAAGCTCGTCGAGATCCTGCGCTTCGAAGGCGGCCTGGCCCGACTGGTCGAGGTCACGCTCGCGGACGACGCGGCGGTCGTCGGCCGCTCCATCGCCAGCATCGCGTTGCCGCGGGAAGCGACGATCGTCGCCGTTCTCCGAGGTGACCACCTGGTGGTCCCCCGCGGTGAGACGGTCTTCGAGGCCGGTGACGAGGTGTTGGTCCTCGTGACTCCCGACTCCGAGGATCAGATTCGGGAGATCCTCACGGGCACCGAATCGGCACCCGAGTCCGGCTGAACCGCTACGCCAACAGCTCGTACGCCGGGTTGTAGACGACGTGTTCGCTGCCCTCGGCGACCGCAACGCCCTCGAGGATCAACCGCCGGCCCGGGGTCATCCCGTGCACGCGGCCCCGACCGAGGAACACCGCCACCGCCGCCCCGCGACCGTCCTGGACCGTGACCTCGATCGCCGGCGCGCCCGCACGTGGCACGATGCGCAAGGACGTGACCTGGCCCGCGAAACGGACCGGAGTCCGCAGTGGCAACTCGTCGAGCGGCGTGACATCGAGGCGGTCGCAGAAGGCAACCAGCTTCTGACGGTCGGAATCCTCGACCGACTGGCCGATCTTCTTCACGAAGCTGCGAACACCCATGCCATCTCTCCTCACGACCGCGTGCAGAGACGGTACCGCCGGTAGCATCGGCCCCGCTTCACCGGAGCAGGAAACCAAGACAGAAGGTGGGTCCCTCGTGCACGTTGTCGTCGTCGGCTGTGGCCGGGTCGGAAGTGAGCTGGCCGGCGCCTTGGAACGCCAGAGCCACACCGTCGCCATCATCGACAAGAAGAAGGACGCGTTCCGGCGTCTGCCCAAGGGGTTTGCCGGATATCGCATCGAGGGATTCGGCTTCGACCGCGACACGCTGGAGGAAGCCGGAGTCCGTGACGCCGGTGCCGTCGCCGCGGTGACCAGTGGCGACAACTCCAACATCATGGCGGCCCGCGTCGCGCGGGAGACCTTCGAGGTCGAGCACGTCGTCGCCCGCATCTACGACCCTCGGCGTGCGGTCATCTACCAACGACTCGGCATCCCGACTGTGGCCACCGTCGCGTGGACGACCGAGCAGGTTCTGCGCCGACTGGTCCCCGGCGACGCGGTCGCCGACTGGACCGATTCGTCGGGTCGTGTCGGTCTGGTCGAGCGGAACCTCCCCACAGCGTGGGCGGGCAAGAAGCTCACCGAACTCGAGTCGGCGGGCCAGTTCACGCTCGCGGCGATCACCCGCCTCGGCGCCGCCCAGGTCGCGCGCCCCGACGTGATCGGCCAGGACGGCGACATCCTCCACTTCATGACCGACCTGTCCGAACTCGACGCCCTCGAGCACATGCTCCAACACGGCCCGACCCACTGATCCGAAGCCGGGTTCCGCGAATCGCCGGTTCCGCCGTGCCATCCTGAGCGACGCATGTCCCACCGCCTGAACCCCCGCCAGACGCTCACCCGTGGCTTCGCGTTCGCGTCGATCGGCATGCTCGCCGCGTGTTCGAGCGGGAGCAGCACGACGTCGGGGCCGTCCACGACCCACCCGGCGCCGTCGGCCACCGCGAAGGCGACGAGCGGCCTCGTCGGAGTTGCGTCCGCGGGCCTGCCGACCAAGCTCCCAGATGCGGACAAGACCGCGATCCTGCGCGCGGTCGACACCTACGTCCGGGCGGCCACACTCCAGCCGTTGCAGGGCAAACCGTCGAACCTCGATGCACTCTTCGCGACCGGCGCCGCACCGGCGGCGACGGCACCGGAACGTGA